>JBFFIY010000050.1:0-30118 GCA_041556195.1 Enterobacterales bacterium | reverse complement strand
CCATTCAACCACTCTGGCATCTCACCGTTGAGGCGCAGAATATTACTCAATTCTGACAACTTTTGAAAGGCCTAAAAGCAATTTATTTTCAAGTATCTCTTGAAAAACGCCTTATCCGTCCTAATTTCAAGTACCAGGCGTCAAAATTGACCATTTTTCATACTAACCTGAGAAATACTTTGTCACCAATTAAATATATTTGAAGCTGGCAATTGTTATATCTCATGGTAAGATATGCGGTATATTTGTTAATTTAAGAGGGTAAATACAGTGGAAAATATTTCAAGCATTGCAAGAACCGGTTCGGTATCGATAGAGATTAATAAGGTTCTTAAAAATACCTATATGCTACTGGCTAGCACCCTGATTTTTAGTGCGGTAATGGCTTATGTGGCTGCAGCAACAAATGCTCAACCGATGGGTCTTATCGTTAGTCTTATTGGAGTTTATGGGTTAATGTTTGCAGTGCATAAAACAGCCGATAGTGCTATGGGACTTGTTTTCACTTTCGCATTCACAGGGTTTATTGGTTACATGACCGGCCCTTTTCTTGCGTTAGTTGCCAATCAGGCTCCTCAAATATTAATGACAGCACTCGGTGGAACCGGCCTAATCTTTTTTGCTCTTTCCGGCTATGTCCTGATCACCAAAAAAGATATGAGCTTTATGGCGGGAATGCTAGGTGCAGGAGCTGTCGTACTCATCGTATTAATGCTTGCCAGTTTTTTTATTCAAATGCCCGCCCTGCATTTAGCCATGTCTGCACTGTTCATGCTTTTTAGTTCAGGTGTCATTCTTTATCAAACCAGTGAAATCATTCATGGTGGTGAAACCAATTACGTCCGTGCAACTGTCACTTTGTTTGTCTCTCTTTACAATATTTTTATGAGTCTAATACATCTGTTAATGGCTTTTTCCGGTGATGATTAATCAGAAATAATTGCTAAAGCCCAGTTTTGACTGGGCTTTTTTATAGCCTTCTTTATATCCAATCTAAAAACCAAAAAATTATTCATGGCTTCTTTTTCTATTTTAGTTACAGGCTCACCTTTCCAGTCTGGTGCTCATCAAAGTGCTTTAAGATTCGCTGAGGCTGCCTGTCTTTTGGGGAACTCTATAGAAGCAGTATTTTTTTACGGTGAAGCAGTACTTGTCGCTAATAAACTGATCCAACCTATCGAAAGTACTTCGAAACAACAAGCTAACTTAACTCAATCCTGGTTAGCACTCTCTATTCAACAGAAAATCCCGCTTATGGCCTGTATTTCAACCGCCATAAGACGCGGAATAGTTGATGATGATGAAGTTGGCTCCAATGATAATATTACCCAACCAAACCTGGCTGAAGGTTTTATTCTAGCAGGTTTGGGGGAGCTGGCTGAGATGACTGCAAGTTCAAACAAACTTATTGAGTTTGGAGGATAGCCATGACCGATCCAGCTCCAGGAACAATTTCCAACTCAACCTCAAGCTCAAACTCAACTTCTATCTCAGTAATGATTATCATTGATAAAGCGCCGTTTTTAGGAAGTAACGCCGCAGAATCTCTAGATGCAGCGATAGCATTGGCCAGTTTTGGACAAAAGGTTACTCTCTGGTTCAGTCAGGAAGGGGTTTTTAATCTACTCAAAGGTAACCAGGCCAACAAATTTAACCAACTGGATCATTGTGCCACGATTGAGGGATTAGAGTATTTTGATATCGAACAGGTAGTAGTAACTAGTGAAGATTGGGATAAATACCAACTCGCACAAACCCCACTCAGGTTAGAACCCACCCTACTCGATTCAGCTAAAGTTGTAGACAGTTTTAAGCACTACCATCAAATTTTGAGATTCAGCTAATGATGCTTATTCATTGTCACTTGCCTTTGAAATCACAAAATATGCAGATCCTGGATTTGCTTGCAGCCAGGCATTATATTCTACTTAGAGAACAGGCCATCTTATCACTACTTGACCCTGACTTCTCGGTTAAGTTAGAAGCATATAAAAATTTACTGATCCTGAAAAATGATGCTGAGGGTTTAGGTGTGAGTAAACAATTAAATAGCGAAATCCCGCAGATCACAGATGGTGAATTTGTAGAACTTTGCCTGATTTCAGACAAAACCATTGGCTGGAGCTAAGGGTTTTGCTCATCGTCAATAATCTCTCCATCGAAACTGATAAGCATGGTTACTTACTGGACTCTGAACAATGGAATGAATCAGTTGCGTTAGCGATTGCCGAACTCGATGGGCTGGAATTAACTAAATCCCACTGGGAAGTGATCCGGTTTGTTAGAGAATTTTACACCAGATTTAATAAAAGCCCTGCAATAAGACCTTTAATCAAATACCTCAAAGAAAAACTCGGGAATGATAAAATCAATAGTATCTACCTGGCCAAACTCTTCCCACAAGGCGCCGCCAAACAATCCACAAAAATCGCCGGTTTACCAAAACCTGCACGTTGTATTTAGCTAGTTAAGAATAATAATTCTTCAGCCAGGTCCAATTAAATTGCTACAAAATGTGAATGAAATCACAAATAAAGCCGATTAACTTCACAAATTGCTTGAATTGCACATGGATAATTGTTCCAAACAAACCTATAATATTGTCGATATTGGAAATATATAAAAATAACTCTAACACTAAATACAAAGGATATTAATGGAAGCCACTGCAGCAACCATCGATATGTTCACAACTGAAACCTTTCTGGCTCTTTTGGTCACATTGGCAGTTATCCCCGTTTTTCGTCGAATAGGCCCAAAACTCGGATTAGTTGATCATCCAGGCGGTCGGAAACGCCATGCCTCAGCAGTACCACTGATTGGTGGTCCTTCAATTATGTTAGCACTCATCATAGTCTGCTTTGTTTTTGGGATCCCTCAGGGTTTTGAAGGCCTTGCCATAGGTGTTGCAGCTATGTTTTTATTAAGTGTTTTCGATGATAGGTTTGATTTATCTGCAAAATGGCGGTTCCCTTTGCAAGCCATTATTGTTTCCACTGCTCTGGCAATCGACAATGTATGGCTAAAGGACATTGGATCTTTTTATTCTCATACTCTTTCTTTAGGTTATTTCAGTTACCCCATCACTGTTATTGCCATTTTAGGGGTCACCAACGCTATCAACATGCTCGATGGTCTTGACGGTTTAGCATCCGGCGTGGTTTTACTTATTCTGTTTTTTATTCTGGGATTTGCTTCCTCAGCCAATCCTGCCGTGGTTTCTTCTACATCAGCTCTTTTTGGTGCCGTTTTAGGCTTCTGGTTATATAATTATCGCTTCCCATGGCGTGTTAAAGCTTCTGTTTTTATGGGCGATTCCGGTACAACCTTACTAGGTTTTGCACTACCTTATCTTGCATTAAGGCTATCTCTACCTGAATCTGGAGGTACTTTATCCGCACCTATGTTGTTATGGTTATTTGCACTGCCTTTATGGGATATCGTTGCTGTTGTTATAAAAAGAATTAAAAGGGGAAAGTCTCCCTTTCAAGCAGGCAGAGATCATATCCACCACATTCTACTTGCAAAAGGGTTTAGCGTGCAACAAACCGTACTTTTTATCTATGGTGCTTCAACATTACCACTTGCTTTTGGTGCAAGTCTTTCATTGTTTGGATTTAACACATTGGAGCTTTATGCTTCTTTTTGTTTGGCTATGATTGTTTATCTATCAAGACTATTTAACTCTGAAACCATCTTGTCCGCAGAGGTTATTCCTCTTAAAGATTCAGAAGAAAGCCGAAGTAACATTAAAGCTTATCTGCGAAAAGTTGAATAACAACCGACTACCAGTTGCCATTGCACCCAAGCTTTCTGGAAACATGTTAAAGTTCAGAAATTATTCAGACATTAACTTACCTGATAGAATAAAGAGTCCATGAACCAGGAAGCAATAGAACCTACAATAGAAGTGTCAGCTGAAACTCCAGCTCTTCCTGTTTTAATAGGCGAGCTCCTGCTTCAACAACAACTTATCTCCGAACAGGAACTTGATAAAGCACTTGCACTTCAGACACAGGTGGGAGGACGTATCGGATCTTTGCTGGTTCGTTCAGGAAATTTATCAGAGAATAAATTGTTAATGGCTCTACACCAGCAACTAGGCTTCCCTCGTGCTGGACATGAAATCCATTTACCAGAAAACCAACAAATCAAACAAACAGCCGAGAACCTGGAAATTAGTCTGGATTGGTTGCTCGATCACAAAATTTTTATCTGGAAAGCTGAAGATAACAACCAACAGCTTTATTATTGCAGTCGCTCTCTGCTTGACGATCAAACTCATGAAGCTCTACGAATAGCGGCTTCCAATCTTGAGCTCACTCCAGTGTTAGCAACTGGGCAACAACTGGAAAAACAATTTCATCATCTTGAATTATCGTTAAAACATGAAAATGAAGATCTCTTTAACGATAGTCATTTTCTGCGAGAAATGGCAGAAGAAGCCCCTATTGTAGAATTGGTTAGTAACTTCATGTCTCAAGCGATGGAAAGAAAGGCTTCTGATATTCACATTGAACCTGCTGAAGATCACTTTCTGATCCGATTACGTATTGACGGTATTTTACATACAGTTTACGAATTTCCAATCGATAAATTTAACGCTGTAGCCTCCAGAATTAAGCTCATATCCGGAATTGATATTGCGGAAAGGCGCTTACCCCAAGATGGCCGTTTAAGCATACGACTTAGTGGTATAGAGACAGATATTCGTGTTTCTTCACTTCCTGGGGTTTATGGCGAATCCATAGTGATGCGTCTATTGCCAAAAGAAAGAGCTAACTTACAACTGGAAAAATTAGGTATGGCTCCAGATCATCTGGAACTCATGAAAGAGTGGATGCGTGAACCCAATGGCATCATACTGGTAACTGGCCCGACAGGTTCAGGTAAATCAACCACATTATACGGCGCACTAGACGAAAGTAACGATGGTATTCGTAAAATTATCACTGTTGAAGATCCTGTTGAATTTAGACTTTCCGGGATCACTCAAATCCAGGCTCATTCTGAGATTGGTTTAACCTTTGCCTCTGCCCTACGTTCAATACTACGACAAGATCCTGATGTTATTATGGTCGGTGAAATTCGTGATCTCGAAACTGCAGAAATTGCCATTCAATCGGCATTAACCGGACACCTTGTTTTGTCTACCCTTCATACCAACAGTGCACTAAGTGCCTTCACTCGGTTAATTGACATGGGTGTTGAACCCTTTCTGGTGGCAGCACCACTTAGGGCGGTTCAAGCACAAAGACTTGTTCGTCGGCTTTGTTCAGCCTGCTCAGTAACAGCCGACACACCTGAAGTATGGACTCAGGATCTCAAACTGGCTTTTGAAAAACTCTATCCCAATGAAACTCCAAATTGGCGTCAGGCAACAGGTTGTTCTATATGTCATCAGACAGGTTATTCTGGCAGACTTGGGATCTACGAATTAATTCCTGTTACTGAACAACTACAACATTTAATTGCCAGTGGTGGCTCACAACAACAAATTCAACAGCAAGCCATTAATGATGGTTTCAGAAGTCTACGTGATGATGGATTAATTAAAGCCTGTCTTGGACAAACAACCATCGATGAAGTTATGCGTGTTGCAATGAACCGTGGGTTATAGAAAATTATGCTCAGTTTCAATTATCAGGCTATCGACAAAGAGAAACAGATCCTCAAAGGCAACATTCAGGCTCAGAATGAACGTGCTGCTATTCGCTTACTCGAACAAAAAAATCTTGAAGTCGTTGATATTTTTTCAGAACAAAAAATTGAAAATACCAAGGGTCTCAGCCAATCTATAAAACCGCAACAACTGATCCTTAGTTTTTATGAACTGGCCACCATGCTTAATTCGGGGGTTTCAGTTGCGGATGCTGTTCTGGCTCAACAAGAATCATCATTACATCCTCGATTAGCCAAAGCGCTGGAAGACATCACTGCTAAACTTCGTTCTGGTGATGCATTTTCTCGAGCCCTTGTTGAATCCGATTTAGAACTTCCTGAATATGTTCAACCCATGCTGGAGGCTGGTGAACTCACCGGTGAAATGGGTAAAGCCTTTTCTGATATTGTTGAACAAATGGAATATGACCATAAAATTCGCAATGAAATTCGAAATGCGCTTATTTATCCAGCCATACTTATTTTTACGGGATTTTCGGCAGTATTACTCATGTTTACCGTGGTTGTGCCTAATTTTTCTAATGTGCTGGAACAGGGGAAAGATTTACACTGGTTAGCCAATACGGTGTTAACCATTGGAATGTGGTCCAATGATAACCTCTGGCTGTTGTTGGGGAGTTTATTTTTTAGCATTTATTTGATTGTTTATCTTCTCAAGCAAGAAAAATACCGGGATAAACTTCTGGCAGCTATGCTAAACATACCTTTGCTTGGAGATTGGCTAATAGAAGCTGAAACGGCAAGATGGTCTAAATTATTAGGGATCTTACTGCAAAACAAAGTAGCCCTTATTAGAGCCCTGCAACTAGCACTAACCGGCGTTAAAACCAGTGTACAAAAATCACGACTGCAACAGGTCACTGCTAGAGTTCGCGCTGGACAAACACTATCTCAGTCACTTGAAGAGAACCAGGCACTCACACCAACTGGCTATAATATGATTCGTATTGGTGAAAAAGCCGGCGCTCTACCCGCTATGTTACTATCCCTGGCAAAGCTGTATGAAAATGCAGGGCGTGAGAGAATGAAAAGCTTTCTGTTGATGATTGAACCCATCGCAATTATTGTTATCGGCGCCTTAATTGGTTTGATTATTGCCGGAGTTGTTTTAGCAATTACCAGTGCCAACGATTTAGTTATTTAGTTTTTAAGCACATATCGGTAGGCGATGCCCACTCCGCAAAATATTTACACATTACCCGTAGAGTAGGCACAACCCACCAAACATTTATATATTAAGTGATAAGAGCACAGCCCATGAAAACAAATTCGTTTAAAACTAGCGGCATAAAAATAGTTAAAAAATCAGCCGCATTCACCATTTTAGAAATGATCGTCGTTCTGGTGATGATCGGTTTAATTATGGGACTGGTGGGGCCACGACTTTTTGGTCAGGCTGATAAAGCCAAGGTTCAAACAACCCTTGCCCAAATTAAAATGATTAAGGGTGCTCTACAGGTTATGAGGTTAGATATCGGTCGTTTTCCAACGACTCAGGAAGGTCTTAGTCTTCTATCAAATAGACCTTCTGACAACAAACTTGCTCAAAGATGGCAAGGTCCCTACCTTGAAGAAAGGCTGCCCAATGACCCTTGGGAAAATCCTTATCAGTATCGAGCCGAGCCTTCAGAAAATCAGCCTTTTTCATTATATTCTCTGGGGGCTGACGGACAAGATGGCGGTGAAGAATTAGCCGCCGATTTAGGATATCTACCCATAAGTAACTAACACAACTGAACCACAAATTAATGAGTAGCAATTTAATCAATAATAGAAACATCCTTTCAGCAAGTACTCATTCAAATGGATTCACCATTTTGGAGTTGCTGGTTGTCATGTTCTTTTTTGCCCTGATTTCAGGACTTGCACTTCCTAACCTGAGTAAAGCTTATTCTTCCTGGCAAAGAAAATTGGTACTGGAAGAACTGTTAATGAACATTAGCCAGTTAAATCGCGAAGCGATTAGTCAAAACTCTACCATTGAACTATCCAATGCTGATTCAGTAAGCAAGCTACCTTTTTTATGGCCAAAAGAATGGTCTATGCAAACTCAATCACCCATTTTATTTTATGCCAATGGTGTATGTAACGGCGGTGTTTTAATACTAACCAATGGAAGCATCGTAAATCGTTATGATCTACAGGCGCCCTATTGCAACCCAATATAAAATGCTATTCCAATCAAAACTAAAAACTTATAAAAGCTACAACCAGGGTTTTTCATTATTGGAAGCTATAGTGGCAATGGTATTAATCAGTTTGACGGGCATGGCTGTATTTCAATGGCTTAACCAGTCTTTGGCCAACTTGACCGTTTTAGAACGACAACAATCTTCCACTTTAATCACTCAAAATGCACTAGCCTATATTAAAACCGTTAATCCAATGCAAACCCCTAAGGGGAGCGTGCAACTTGGCAACACTCAACTTGAATGGACTAGTGAGTTACTTGAACCAATCACTACAGGTGTTACCCAAAAGAGTACCTTAACCCATTATTCCTTTGGGCTTTACCTGCTTCAAGTCAACGTTATTCAGAACAACCATCCTCCCTATCAGTTTTCTGTCAGACAAGTTGGATATAAAGGATAATGAGATCTAATCAAACAGCTTTCACCCTGGTAGAAATGCTGGTAGTTCTGGTGTTAATGGGGTTGATTATCAGTATTTTATTTCAAGGATTAAGCCTGACTGGAAAGGTAAATGAGCGACTGGTACCTAAATTACAGCAACAACAACTGACCTTATTGCAACAGCAGTGGTTTCGAGAAACCGTATCCGGCCTGGTAGCAGGTTTTAGCCCCAATGAAAAGTTTGCTGGTAATAATCAGGGTTTTAGAGGGTTGAGCGTTAACTCTTTAGCAGCAGAAGTTTCTGCTCCCGCTACCATTAACTGGTCTATCACCTCTTTTAAATCCGGCCTGGAACTTAGCTACCGACAAAATAGCGACACACAATGGCAAATTCAATCTTTTCCACTCGATAGTTCACCCGAGTTTTCTTATTTATCCCAAAATGGCCAATGGCTTTCTAAATGGACTGTTTCCACAAAAAACACACAGGCCGCCAATCAGCTTCCTGAAGCCATCGCTTTTCATTTTAAGCGAGATCAACAGGAACATTGGTGGATAGCACCCATTTATGGTGAAAAGACGGTTTCAGGTTGGTTACAGAACTATGATGAATAACTATGCTGAATAAGCCTACCAGCCAAAATATCAAATCAAACAAAGGTTTTGTGTTAATCATCACCCTGTCGATGATTGCTATTATGTTTATAGCCGTCAGTTTTTTTTCGCGCTGGATAAATCAGGAAGTTTTATACAAAAATAACCAGGCTGAAACTCCCCAGCAAATCGTTGATAAATTTAGCACCTTATCAACTTTGATTTATCTAAGTAACACACGCCCTACAACTTTCTCCGGGATCAGCTTCCCTGAAAGAAATAACAATAGTTACACCCTGCCAATAGACTCTGAGGAAAACGTGGTTAGAAAACCATTGGGTAATGAACTTAGACTGGATAACCGTTTGTACCAGGGCATAGGCGAGAGCAAGTTTCGACTACAAGATGATTATGGATTGCTTAGCATCAATGAAATCACTCAGGTACAACTCTCCAGATTACTCAAAATTAGTGGTAATTCTGCTTCAGCTTCCAAAAACCTGCACGCCATATTAAGAGATTACATAGATAGAGACAGCTCATTGCGACAAAATGGTGCTGAAAATCAACAATATTTAAAACGTGGGCTAACAGCGCCTGCCAACCACCCCTTAAGGACGCCAGAAGAACTCATGAAAGTTCTGGATTGGCAAAAACATTTCAATATCGCTGGGTTTCATACGGTTAAGGGCTATCTGACGGCGGTACCCAATACAGCCATTAATTTAAATACAGCGTCAAGAACCACCCTGCTTCTTGCAGGTATATCTGCTCAAAGTGCCGATAAACTTATCTCTTTCAGGCAAACTCAAGCTATCACCATTAATGATGTCAGCAAACTATTGTTAGCTAATGAGGTTATCAACGATGGTGACAATTACCTGTATTATCCTTCCAGAGATCTCAGAATTAGTTTATCATCGGGCAGAAGCCAGACAATGGAACAGTATTTTTTAAAATTCACTCCATTAAGTGAATCTGGGCAACCGTGGAAGATCCGTTACAGCAAGAAAATTAATTTTCATCAAAAAGGATCTGAATCAGTATTTTCAACAGGACAAAATCTCTTTGGAAAATAGCTCTCAAGCAATAGATGGCTCTCAGACATTAGATAGCTCTCAATTAATCGAACGTCAAAAAGGTCGCTCTGTGATAGTGATCAGACGCGAAGCCTGCCTGTATGCCTGCCTGGATTTTTCTGTTCTATCTAATACACTTAAACAAAAATCTCTGGCAATACAGTTAAAGAAGCTATCACCCTACCCTGAATTTGATAGCCATGTTATCTGGATTAGTGGCCATGCAATGATCTGGTTGTGGAAATCAGACATTATACAATCCACTCAGGAATCAGAAAACTCCACGCATACATCTATTCAGGTATATCCCGAAACCTTAATGATCGGTAGCCGCCATCATTCCAAAATAGAACTTGTCACTTTATCCAGAGGGTTTGAAGGCAGAATATGGGAAGATGGCCTGCTAAAGGGTTCTCGTTTCTGGCCCGAATCACCAGATTTAGCAAAGTGGAACCTGTTTTTACGCAGTCATTCTCTTAAACCTGCGACTTCACAAGAGCCAGCTCAAGCCTATAAGCTTAATCAGGATCCCTGGTACAAACCCAGTACTATTGAACAATTACAAACTCTGGTGTCATCTATACATCCATTATGGGCTATTGGTTATGTGTTCCTGGCAGTGTTTTCTTTTCAACTTGCCGCCTATTTTCAAGTCTCAACTAAATTAGAGCAAATTGATGAGCAATACCAACAAACCCTGCAATCTGCTAACCAGATGGTAACGGCTCGAGAACAATCTTATCAAGAACGAGAAATCATCCACCAATTACAAACCCTTTCGCCCTGGCCTATGTCGATTGAACTAATGGCGGTTAGCTTACAACTTATCAAGGATTTAAATGCCAAAATGGTTGACTGGAAATTTGACAATGGAGAATTAAATTTAATCATATTAGCTCAGTCCCCCGATCCCACTCAATTTGTGACAATATTTGAGTCATCGAGTTACTTCTATGATGTACGTATCAATAACCAGACTGGCAATGGAAATCTGGCTTTAGTTCTTAAGGTACATCCTAAAGCCTCTCTCAACCTGTTTGCTCAAGATTCAGAGCCGGGGACTCAGTTATGATCAGAGAAGCCCTGTTAGACATGCAAATGCAATGGCAAAGTAATCCTCGTTTGCAATGGATGATTTATGCCATTTTGACCACCACTCTTTTTTACGCTTCGTTGCTACTCTCTGATCTCCACAAACAACAATTGGGTAAAGTGGGGCAGCTGCAACAAAGACTCTCCAAAGTTATTAACCTTAAAAATGAACCTGAATGGGAACAAAGAGCTGTCAGCATGAAATCACTGGGCATTGAAGCCAGAAGCCATTTGAGAAAAGCCAGCACACCAGGTTTGGCTCAGGCTGAAATTCAATCACATTTACAACGTGCGCTAGATAGCCAAAAATTAAAACGTAGTAGCATCAGACTAGACACATTAGAAAATGTAGATGGCGCAATTCCTCTTTGGCGTATAGGTGCTCAGCTCCAGGGTTCTTTTAAAGGTGAACAATTACAAAAGCTTATATGGCAACTCAATCTGGATCACCATTATTTCAATATACGTTCTCTCAATTTTAATTCCAGTAAAAATCCACGCTACAGTCTTTTTATAGATTTCTGGTTTGATGCAGAGCAAGGAGATGGTACAGATACAGGTAAAAAAACTCTATGAATCTTGCTCGAATACACCTGATTTTAATACTCGCCCTATTAGTCATACCGGCAATTTCTGGTTGGTTTCTATTGGGGCACTTTGATAATAATAAGTTGTCCTCTGCCAACAAGGTGCAATGGCCTGACGCCCTACCAGACGATGGCAATAAACTGAATGAAGTCTATGCCCAGTTAAAAAAACTTCAAATTTGGGGCGTTTCAGCTAAGAATACAACACAAGCCACAGTAAAAAAAACACCTGTGAAAAATGCACCAAAAGGCCCTCCATGGAGACTGGTGGGAATTAGTAACCATTCTGGAGAGCAGTTCGCTTTGGTAGAAATCCGAGGTAACCCCTCAGTCCAGAGAGTATTACCTGGCAACCCTATATTAAAAGGTATTAAATTGATTTCTTTGACCAGTGAACAGATCATCATTGAACAAAAGGGGCAAGAAAAGACCATCGCTTTGTATCAATAACTATTTAGCAACTATATAACCTTATGCACAAAAACATTTTAAGAAAACAAAAAATTTAACTATTTGAACTCATCAACGGATCAGAACATAAAAAAATCATGATAACTTTTAGCCATTTGAAAACATTTATCCATTTGAGAGCATTCAAGCTCAGTCAAAGCAGTATCTTGACGATTTTCAGCTTTGTTTTACTCTCATCCTGTGCATCAGTTAAGACACCAAAAGTTCCAAGTCCGATCCAGACCAAAGCTCAAGTTGCACAACAAACGGCTGAATCCACAGCCCTGGAAAATAACACACCGCAAACAAAGAAGAATAAAACCAGTTTTTACGGCACTCCTAAACCTCAAAAGCTGAGAAAGGCTTCAAAGGTAAGTATGTCGGAAGATGGCCCTAAGTTTAAAGCAGGTAAACTGGAATTAAGTGCTGAGAACCTTAGTATTCCTGCTTTTATCAATGAAGTCTTTGCCAATTTATTGGGTGCCAATTTTATTCTCGACCCATCTCTGCAAAATAGAAAAGATCGAGTTACACTTAGAGTTCCTGAACCACAAACTCCTGAACAACTCTATCTATTAGCGCAACAAGTACTGTTTACCTATGGCATTGATGTTGTTCCAGAAGATAATTTGTTTCGGATCACCCTGGCCAATAAAAAGGCATCTAAACTACCTCCTCTCCTGGTCAGCGGTAATGCATTGCCTGACGTTCCATTATCACATCGACCTATTTTTCAACTTGTCCCCCTTAAAGTGGTCAGAAACGCTTTAATAATGGGTTGGCTGAACCAAACCTATAAGGGTACTCAATTAACCTTACAAATGGATCAGCAACGTAATGCTATTATTCTTATTGGGCCTGAACACATTGTTAAAGAAGCTGTTCGCTCCATTGATTTTTTTGACCAACCCTATCTTAGAGGACGTCACTCAATCAGAATTGAGCCTGCATTTATCAGCGCCACCGATATGGCAACACAACTTGTTAATGTTCTTATCGCGCAAGGTTACGCAGCTGGCCAGACCGTGGCTCAGAGTGGCAGCATTTTGGTACTGCCAGTACAAAAAGCCAATATGGTTCTTTTATTTGCTTCCGACCGAGAAGTTTTAAATCATGCCAGACAATGGGCGCTAACCCTCGATAAAACCAATCAGCATGCAGGTGATCAATCCTTATTTTACTATCAGGTGCAAAATACTCGTGCTGACTCTATTTCAACAACATTAAATTCCCTAATTAGCGGTACTTCTCTCTCCAACACTGGAAATACAGTCAACACTGGCGCTGGCACAACTAACAATACCAATTCCAGAGGTAATGCGAGTGGGAATGCTGCGGGAGGGTTAATAGTCGATGAAGCCAGAAATTCTTTGTTGTTTAAAGGCGAACCTTCTCAATGGGAAAGATTATTACCCATGATCCGTCAAATGGATAAACCAGCCAAACAGGTACTTATAGAAATGACCATTGCTGAAGTCAGTCTGTCGGATAAAGAAGTGTTTGGCATAGAATGGTTTGCCAATGGGTCAAATGGACGATTCGATAGCGCATTTACCTCTACTAATGGCTCTGGGGTAGGAGGATTCGACTGGGTTGTCAATGTGGGAGGCAATACCAAAGCCACACTAAATGCTTTTGCTGAAGACAGCCGAGTTAACATTCTGTCTACCCCAAGAATATTGGTAAAAACAGGTGAAGAAGCCAGTCTTGATGTAGTTACTGAAATCCCAACAGTGACAGGTCGCCTGAATGCCAATAGTCAAAGTGGCGGTGGCACAGATATTATCGAAGAAATCACTTATAGAAAAACAGGTATTGTGTTAACCGTTGAGCCAGTGATCCATGCAGGTAATCGCATTGATCTGGACATCAGTCAAGAGGTGAGTGAAACACTACCCACAGATAAAGGCGGCACAGCAAGTTCTCCAGCTATATTTAATCGAAACGTAAGCACCAGTCTAAGCCTACAATCTGGAAACTCGGTATTTCTTGCAGGCCTTATTTCTACTCGAGATAATAACGATGAAAGTGGTGTACCTGTCTTAAAAGATATACCCTGGTTAGGAAAATTGTTCAAAAGCAGTTCAATATCGACCTCAAGGACTGAATTAGTTATTACGATTGTGCCTTATATCATCAGTGATGAAAATGACGCAAAAGACATAACCGACGCTTTGATGTCATCTTTAGAATTGATAGATACGGAATAGAAAAGGTTCGAGTGGCGAGTATCGAGTTACGAGCAAAAAACAAGTTTGAGTGAGCTTTCTCGTACCTCGCATCTCGCATCTCGCATCTCGCATCTCGCATCTCGCATCTCGCATCTCGTACCTAGTATCTCGAACCTCGAACCTCGTATCTCTCACTATTTTCCCCCGTACCCCCCCCAAAAACACCAACGAAACAAAAAAAATGGACTATTTGCAATTATCCACAACTAAAAACTTGACGGAAGTCACGGATTGTTCTAATTGTATAAGTTAGAGTATTGAATTATCACTGATTTTCTTAATTTTTTTATTGAATTAAGGGCTAACATAGTTTAATGTTCGCATGTCGCAGTGATAATAACATTAAAGCGATATATTGTGGTGTGCATTGGTAGCGCTACCACTGCATACAAAACACAATAGATTTAAATTTGATTTATTTTGCAAAGTAACCAAACTTATAACATTTAGGAGTTTTTCACATGACAAGGTTTACAAAAACCAAAATTGCATTAGCCACAGCTGGAGTATTGCTGACTGGTTTATCCGGCACAGCTTCTGCTTTCACAGGCGGATTCGGTGTACCTGAACCCGTATACGCACAGAACCTTCTAGGATTGGCAAATGCTGTAGTTTCAAACACTGGTACTTTCGCCGTTGATGGCACAGTATCCGACCTTTTCTTTGGTCGTAAACAAGCATTCAATATCAGACTTACATTGTCTGGAGCTGATTTTGAAGCAACGGCAACTCCTACCATCAGTCCAGCTCTACTAACCAAAGGTTGGGTTATTGGTACCTCTAGCATTGATCCTCTCGATCCTAACATCATGAGCGTAGCTGTAGAACCTAACCCAGTTCCTCCACCAGGAGGAACTGTAGCTCTAAGTGCTGAGGATCTTATTCAATTCACAGCTGGAAATTTATCTGTTGAGAACGTAGCAGGATCTTTAGGTATTGGTCAACCAGTTACTATGTCTGGCGTTTTTAACGATCCTGTGAGTGGTCTTATTTTAGGTACTTTCACAAATGCTCCTGTTTATACAGCAGCTGAAGCAACTACAACTGTTGTATCTACAACTGGTGCTCTTACAGCTCCAAGAATCGATGTGGGTAGTACTGGTGGAGCTGGCGGAGCCGATGCAAGTAAAACATTCATCTCTCCTGACGGAACTATCAATAATCCGACTCATGACTTGTTCTTCCATGCAGGCCACGTTGCTGTTGGTTTGGCTGGACCGCGTTCAGCTGCTGGTACTGCTGCTGTAAATTATAATAATGCAGGTAACTTCCAGTTTGATGGACCAGCTACTGGCGTTGATTCTGTAAATGTTACATTAATGGGTGATGGCTCTTTTGCTTCAGTTAATGATGTTTGGCTAGCGCCAAATGGTGATACTTGTAATCCACGTGTAAGTGTAAGTGGAGCAGCTCCTGCGGTAATCGCTGCAGCTGGAACCAGTCTCTCTACAGCCATTACTGGAGCAGCAGGAAACGATTTTGAAATCTGTATGGGTTTTGACGGTACTACACAGATTGATGATCAAAACCTATCTGCTGATGCTCAACTTGTTCTTAATGAAGATGATGCTGTAGCCGCTGATACTATGGGTCTTTTAGATCCTGCAGGCGTTATGGGTGACTTGTTACCATTACAATTCAATGGTGATGTAGTTGAGATCCAATTTGTTAACTCTCAAAACAATGTTACTCAAAGAAGCCGTGTACGTTTAAGTAACACTGGTGGTACTAACGGAATCGTTACTTTCACAGGTATAGACGACGATGGTACAGCTTCAACTGGTTCTTCTTCACTAACGCTGTTAGCTGGCGAATCAGTCATTGTTAAAATTGGTGACATTGAAGATGGTACTGGTGTTATCACTACAGGTGCCATGGGTACACCTCCTAAAGGAAGTGGTAAGTGGCGTTTGACTATTACTGCTGAATTTGACGGAATGGAAGTAACTAACTTCATTCGTCATGATGGTAATATCATCGTTGACATGACTAAAACAACTGTTCAGTAATAGTTAGTTTAATCATAAAAAAAGGGTGGCTTATGCCACCCTTTTTTATGCCTGATTTTTAACAATTGGTAAGTTGGCACACCCTTCCACAACAACCCAACAAATAAACCGTAGGGTGTGCTCTGCCCTCTTACTTCTAAATTTTATCTTTATTTGATGAGGAGTGTCCTTCACCCTGTAGTGTGGACATTGGTCACCAAATCTATGCTATCTTCCATTTTCCAGACAGGTTTTTGCTGTTTTTGAATATATTCATGGTTTCCATAAATCCAGTTAACAACATCTAGAAAACTTTTATTGTCCATAGAGCCTGATAAAAATACTTTTCTGGCATTAGCTTCAATTGTTTGACTGCTGAGTTTAACTCTTAGCTCATCATCCTCTATAAGTTTCAAAGCTGCTGCTTCAAATTCGTCCAAAGTTTGAGCGCTTAACCAGTCTGGTAAGCTGAGCATATGGATCAGGCCACTATCGGCATGGCTATGCATTTCCAGGCCATCCAGGGTCAATATAGGCAGCCCTAACAGTGATGAATCAACAACGCCATTGGTCATGCCGAAGGGAAAGGTACTAAAATGAATATCACAACTGTTTAAATTAGCCATATAATCTGAATAATGCTCTTGTGGAAAAACCTCACAAGTTGGAAAGAGTGCAATTAGTTGTTTTTTACATGCATCAAATAACACGCCTTTCATATTGGGAAAAAAACAAAATTGAATTTTACGTGATGCCTTTCTTTCAATTTTCAAGCAGCAGTCTATAAAATCCATATTTAACTTAAAGCTATGTGCAGGGATCCCAATGCGAATAACCTCAGGGTTTAAACGCAGATCTGGTGTGGGAATGTGTAATTGTTCATTTAGAGTAAAATTGAGGCAATTTGGCATAAGGATGAGGGTTTCTGAATGACATAGCGTTTTGGCCTCACAAACTGTTTCAGAAAAAAGCTCTTGTTGTCCCAGACAGTAGTCTATTTTATCAGAATGGGTCGTAGCAGGATGTCCACTGGAGCATAGTTGAATAGGTGCTAACCTTAAATTAGATAAAACTACGGTCATTCTACTCATTCCAATACTGGGGTAATAAATCAGATCAGGTTTGAGTTTAATAAGAGTACCTACAATTTTTTTAATCCCTGAGAATGAAAAATCAAGTTCTATACAGCGTGTAAATATTTTTTTTGAGTTTTCATCGGCTTTGCCTTTGCCATGAAGTAGAACTAAATCAAATTGTTCAGATAGTTGTTCAATAGATGGAGCATAACAACGATAAATAGCATGATCGGTACAAAAATTATCCACAACAACCAGAAAAATGGGTTTCTCTTTTGCCTTTCTCACCCCTGCAAAAGGTTCTTTAACCTGTTTAGAGCCTAAATATTGCCTTACTACCTGATTGAATTCTTTTTTGATTTGATGTTTCTCTGGAGTGGTTGCATAACTGGCAAACATATAACTCGCAGCTAAAATGCTCATTGTCCAATCGGTAAGTTCCGCTCCTTCTAAAATGTTTCCTGCTTGAAGCAAAGTATTCTTATTTGCTTGTGCCTGGTGTGTGAGTACCAATCTGTTACTTAACATACCGCAGATCGCTGGAAAAATGATTGTTTTTGGAAGTTTAGAAAAAAGTGAGATTAAACTTTCTGGCATTGAATCAAGTGTCATTATTGCAAATAGCCTACGCATAAAATCTGCAGTAAATTGAACTTCTCCTTCTCTTCCAGCTTCAGGATCCGCTGTTAACAACGATTCCACAATATGCTTTGAACTCCCATAACAACTGGCTGAAAAAATGGCGTTAATCTCGTCATTATAGGCACAGAACATCTCGTACCCTTTCTGACTGAGAATAAATTTTTTATTAGTGAATAGGATTGTAAAGGTAGAAGCCAGGTTAGAATAAATGCTCTCAATGGCATTAGAATCAAGTGGTGGAGCATTATCTGCAACTACCCATTGTTCACCTCTTCTCAGATGACTAAGAATACTTAACAGGGATTGAGTGACAGCCTGAAATTGGCCAGACTCAGCTTGTTGTTGCAAAAGAGCAAGATTCATTGAAAGTTTTCCATGCAAGGTTCTGAAACTGGCTGAGTAACATTACCAAACTATTATTTCGACAAAGATCTGAGCCAGTTAAATAACCAAAATTTTATTCGATAGGGTAATATATAGAGACTCATGGATTGAATGATAAAGTATAACTTATCCCACATTGTCATTCGATAGCCATATTCGAAAATAGCTTTTTTTCTTATTTGTAAAGTTTGTCTTTCTACCTTTTTTCCTGTCGCCTGAGAAAGTGAAGTCGAGTGCATCCTCAATTTATGCAATACGTCAGGAATATTGGCAAACAAACCCTGTTTCCCAAGCCTGAAATATAAATCATAATCTTCTACAAAGGTTAAATTTTCATCATACCCTTTAGCAGTTTTTAAAGCTTCTGCCCTGAACATGGTTGATGGGTGTGCAAAAGGACTATACTTGAAGATCTTTTTTCGAATGTCTCTATCCATTAGAGGATATTTTCTTAGATTAAGCCTGGTTAAATTAGCACTACATATTTCAATTGAGCTACCACAGATCATAACGCCTGAATTAGCTTCCATTACAGCCAACTGCTTTTCAAATCTATCTGGATAACTCCAATCATCACTATCCATGCAGGCTATAAATTGACCATTCGATATTTCAATACCCCTGTTTCTCGAAACTGACACACCAGAATTTATAGTATTTTCTAAAATAGTAATTCGAGGATCTATTTTCTGCAAATCTTTAATAATGGTCAAAGTGTTATCAGTGGAAGCATCATCAATAATGATAAACTCAAAATCTTTAAAGGTTTGATTCAAAATACTTTGTATAGCATTAGCAATCCATTTTTCAGAATTGTATGCTGGCATGATAACGGATAGTTTTGTTTGATTACTCATGTATATTTCAGATGTAAACCTTTCGCTGGACACCAGTCACCCTACAACATTGATATGGATCTGCCAGGGTCATCATAACGTCTGCTTCCCCCTGATAAAACCTTTAAAGGTATAAAAGGTTGCCACCAACAAAAGTGATACATTAATAAAAGGCAATAGAACAATTCTCCAATCTTGATAATTTTCAAGGTACACTCTTTTTGTATATAAGAAGGAATAAACCATTATAAATAATATTGATATCATTTGTAGATATGGAAAAATCAGAGCAACGATTAATAAAGGTCTAAAATAGGTGAGTAAATCAGAAAAATTAACTACTGCGTATTTTCTAAGTAATACCCCTTGGGATTCTGCTAACTGTGCCTCCTTATGATAAGTTTTTTTAAGAGAAAAATTGTCATGCTGTTCATGTATATGATGAATTTTCACACTGGAGGCAGCCGTTTGATAAGCTGCTCTTAAAATTCGATATTCAAGATCGAGATCTTCTCCCGCAGTTCTGTAATGTTCTTCATCAAACAACCCGATAAGGTTCATTAACCTCTCTTTATGAAAACAATCAAACTTTCCATTAAGCGCTGATTTTTCTTTTTCTACAAAACGGCTAAATAAACATTTTTGCCAAAAACCATAACCCTTCCAGACTTCATGAGGGTGCAAAATCACGGGATAACTGGCTATAGTATTTTCATTAGAAAAAGGTTCTAGCATTTTCTCAAAACAATCGACATCAGGTAAACAAATATCTTGATGCATTAAAATAAAATATTCGGACTGACTTAGCTTTATTGCTTCATTGTAACTAGCAGCCAATCCTGCTGATTGCTGATGTTCTATACATTGAACGTTAAAACTTGATGCTTTGATATAGTGTTGGATGATTGAATAACTTTTATCTGCAGAATTATCATTGATAATGATAATTTCTTGAATAAGTTGTTTATCGTTTTGTGATTCAAGCGACTGAAAAGTTTTCTCCAGTGTGCTGTCCCCATTATGAACTGGAATAATCAGAGTAATCAATGATTTTGACATAGTTTTATGATCTATTGAGCACAATACCCACCATCAACATTACTTCTCTTCACGGATAAGGTATAAAGGTCTTTTAACAACTTCGGTGTGAATATGTCCTATATATAAAGCCACTAAACCAAGCCCTGAGAGAAGGATCCCGATTAAAAAAGTATTAAACACCACCACAAAAGCCAAAGGGGTAAAATAATCCCACTTAAAAACTTGCGATAGTCCCATATAAAAAATAAGTAAACCAGAAGATGCCATAATAAATAACCCCATGTAACCCGTTATTCTTAGCGGTAACAAAGAAAAACTGGTTAAACTGTTAATTGCCAGGGTTATCAATTTGTGAAGTGTATATGAGGGCGAACTTCCTATTCTGGCTGGAGCATCAAAACTGATATATTGTTTTTTAAACCCCATCCAATCAATCAAACCACGAAACATGCGAGTTCTTTCTGTAAAGTGAGATAATTCATTAATCACTTTTTTATCTAACAACCTGAAATCGGTTCCATTTGGTGTGATCTCCACATCGGCAAAACGTGCCATCATTGAGTAAAACATTTTGGAACCAATTTTTCGGGTCAAAGTTCCATTGGATGGCTGTTTTCTTATGGTCGCAACAACTTCAAATCCCTTTTCCCACTCTACTAATAATTCAGGAATTAACTCAGGAGGATGCTGTAAATCAGCATCCATGAATATAGCGGCATCGGTTTTACCACTCAAATATTCAACTCCAGCAGTTAAGGCTATTTCTTTTCCAAAATTTCTTGAAAGTGCCAGGCCTTTTACATCATAATGTTTTAAACAAAGTTCATTAATAATCTCCCAGGAATCATCCTGACTACCATCATCAATAAATAAAACCTTCCAATTATATTGAGGAAGCTTTGATAATACTTTCTCTACTGCATCATAAAATTCATACAAGCCTGTACTTTCATTATGAACAGGAATAACCAATGCAACGTCTTTTTTGGATTCGTTCATGAACGTCCCCATAGATTAATTAAACCAGATAATTCAGGCAGGCTATATATTTCAGCATAACCACTATTAAAGACATAAAACCCGCCAGTAACTGCTCCATAAATAATACTCAAACCAGCCAAAAACATTAACACTGGTTGGTGTTTTTTTAATGTTTCATATTTTTCAGATAAGGCCAATAACATGTACAACATAAGATAAATACTGGCAACTAAAATAGTGATCCTTCTATGAATATAAACATGAAGGATCAGGGCTATTGTCATTACAAAACTGAACCATAAAACAGGTATCACTAAATACCATTGTTTGGCTTTTTCCAGTGTTCTAATATAACTTGAATAAAAAAGTCCATAAAAGACCACAACTAACAATGTTAATGGTGCAATTAGAGGAAGTTTAACTAATAAATAATACCAGGGTGTTGCTTGTCCCGCTTCACAAAACTTACATCTTAAGGTTTCTTCAAATGCCTTCAGGTTTTCTGGCGTCATACTTTCCACTACAGCTTGATATTCAGCGGGTTTAGCTCCTTTATACATCAGGAAGTCACCTGTTGCATAATAAAGCGGAACATACCATGGCAGACTCATCAACAACGCAGGAACTGCTCCTGATATGATAGCCTGTATGCGATTTTTAGTATTTCTCTCAGACACCCACATCACAAAAATCACAACAGGGATAATCATGGCAGATGTCACTTTAGATAAGAGTGCAAAGCCCAGCAAAATGCCAGATAAAATATACATAGATCTGGAGCGAGTTGAACTACTTGCCATCATTGCTATGGCTACAGATAATGCGGCAAAACCCGCATGTAAATTATCAATCCACAAAATTCCCGAAACATAAGTCATAATGGGATCTGTGGCTATTCCTGTTAATGGAAGCCAGAACAACGGAGAAAATGCCGTTATAGTTAAATTTAGATTGAGTGAGACAAAAAGTAAACGTCCCATCAAAGCCACTGCTAATATGGTTAAAAAATGCCCAAACCAGGATGCCATTACTGCATAATTTAAGGCATCTTGCGCAACAAATGGTCGAAGTAACAATGGGAACATGGGCGGATGAACAGGCATAACACGATTAGCTCTTTCCAAATACACCCTGGTTTTTGAAAGTTGTGAACCTTTCAAAGTATATTTGCCGGTTTCTATCCAGTTTTTTGTCAGATATAAAAAAGCAACTTCATCACCTTCTTTGTGAGGAAGATTGAATGTGGGCAGTTTTAAGAGTGCTGAAAACACAATGATTACAAATGTAACCAACCAGAAAAACTTAAAACACCTCTCTTCTTTCTCGGCATGAAGCTCTGGTTCAGAAATTGATTGAAATACAGGCTCATCGGTTATTTTTGTGTTATTTTGCAAAATAGTGACTTCCCTTTGAAATTTTATTAGATCCCATAGCTTCTGATGTTATTATAAAGCCACATTCATCAATTACCAGCATTCCATCTGAATTTTATGAATATCAAACCCGAAGTTTGCATTTTGCTGGCAACATACAATGGTGAAAGGTTTTTATCTGAACAGATCAAAAGCATTCAAAATCAATCCTATAAGAATTGGAAATTATTGATCCGTGATGACAGCTCTGATGACAATACATTAAATATTGTTGAAAAATTCTGCCATCTTGATCCTCGCATCTCATTAGTTTCTGACAACAAAATCAATTCAAATCGAGCCTGTGGTAATTTTAGCTTGCTCATGAAAGCCGCCAGAGACACTTCATCACAAATTTTTATGTGTTGTGATCAAGATGATTTCTGGCTCCCTCATAAAATAGAATTGCAAGTTTCTAAATTTCAAACTTCTGCCATAAAGTCTAAGCAACCATCTCCTCTTCTCGTGCATTCTGATCTGGAAGTCGTTGACGACGATCTGAAGCAAATAGCCCCATCTTTTATCCAGTACATGGCGCTAAAACCTGAGACAGATAAAACTCTTGTCTCTTTATTTACACAAAATATGGTCACAGGTTGTACTATGGCTTTTAATAGAGCCTTATTAGAAATATCCACACCTATTCCCAATACGGCTATCATGCATGACTGGTGGTTAGCCATGGTTTGTGCCAGAAATGGTAAGGTTATTTATATCCCTGAGTGCCTGGTGAAATATCGCCAGCATGCTACTAATACTATTGGCGCACAAAGTTACTGGCGCTCAGTCAGTGCTGTTCACCACTGGTTTCATCGTTGGCAACAGGGAAACCGGTATTTTTACAGAACTCTGGCACAAGCCAAAAAATTCTCTGAATTCTCCCAACCACAACAGTCCAATATTAATGATGAAGCCAATCAACACCTATTAGAATTTATCAACATCTTAAATAAATCCCGACTCTCTCGTTTAAAATCCATGTATCAACTCAAATTAGGTCAGGCCAATTGGTTAACCAACTTTGTATTAGCGGTTCGATTGTTATTTTTACCCTCAATGAGATAAGTAACCTCAACTCTGGATAAGCTAGGCCGCTCAATACCGTGATTTTCGTGCCTTTCTGCGTTAAATTCATTCAAAATAGCGGGCTATTTGTTCATGAATTTGCCTTGCTAGACACAAAAATCCCAATATTGAGCCTATTTAATACCCCCTTCATAACATCAATATTTGTAACTCTTTGATATTAATATGTTTAACCCAATTAGATGACCTACCTTATCCAGAGTTGAGGTTAAATAATTTCATCCGTTTTTCAAAATTTGAGCTAACCCATCTTCCCAATGGTTTGAAAATTCGACATGACGAGCTATCTTTTTTAAAGACATTGCCGAGTTTAGAGGTCTTTTGGCAGGCGTTGGATATTCACAAGTGGGAATTCCAGACAACTCGGGTGCCTTTTGAATAAATCCACAACGTTCCGCTTGCGTGAATATTGATTGAGCAAACTCATACCAACTACACACTGGCTCACCGCCAAAATGATAGGTTCCCCAGGGAATGGGCTCTCCAGAAAAATATTTTTGGGCAATTGTTAACAAAACACTAGCAATATCGCCAGCAAAGGTTGGACGCCCAACTTGATCATCTACTATAGACAAACTGTTTCTCTCCTGACCAAGGAGAAGCATGGTTTTAACAAAATTATTACCATGAATACCAAAAACCCAGCTAGTTCTGAGAATGATATGCTCATTCAGGATCTGGTTAAGATATTCCTCCCCGCTGAGCTTGGTTGTTCCATAAACGCTTTGTGGATTAACAGGGTCTTCCTCAGTATACTCACCTGCTTTTGTCCCATCAAAAACATAGTCTGTGGAAATATGTAACAAAGGTATGTTTTGTCTTTTAGCAGCCTTTGCCAGGTTTTCAACGCCTTTAGCATTAACCGCAAAAGCTTGCTCTGTTTCAGATTCAGCCCTATCAACTGCAGTATAGGCTGCAGCATTAATGATTAGTGCTGGAGAATATTTTTTGACGCAATCTGTTACAGCTTTTACATCTCTGATGTCTAGCTGTTGAGAATTAAAACCTTTTACCTTAAAACCTAAGATTGATGCCTGACGCATCAATTCCCAACCGACTTGTCCAGAACTGCCTGTAATCATCAATGTATGCATAAAAGCCCTTAAAACAATTTATAAAGAAGCCCATTTCTGCTCCACAATCGTCTAATGATGGATAGACTGTTTAGTCAGCTATTCAGGCAGGTAATTTTATCAGATACGATTAACTTATAGTTAAGCTCTCAATGAATCTTAAACAGGTCTCCAAGATTCATTGAAATTTTTATAGATGGAGATTAATTCACTATCCATAAGCTGGGATCCAGCTCAAAGCTTTTAAGAAAGTTTTGAGTATTTCCATTATATATTTGCAATGTGGGTGTATCGATATTATTCCTATCCAAACCATAAAAACCGATATCTTGCAAAGAATCACCTGTCATATCCTCAATAATATGTAATGACTGAACATTCCAACGTATAATATCTACAGCAAAGTTTTTAAGCAGGGCCTGATTATCACCATCAAACACCAACAATGCGGCACTATCAGTATTACTAAGATCATTAGCGTAAAAACCTACTTCAGATATGCCATCCATATTAGTATCTTGTATAGTATGAACAGACCTCAGATCCCATAGCGTATCATCAATGGAGAAGTTTGTGAGCAAGCTATTATCTGCGCCGCTATAAACAACTAATGCAGCGTTAGTCAGATCGTGGCCACTCAAACTATAGAATCCAATATCTTCAATACCATCCTTATTTAAATCATTTAACACAACTAATGATTGCAATGGCCAAGTATTATTCTGATGAACAAAAGTCTGAAAATGAGATCTTTTTGTTCTATCACCATCAAAAACAAATAGTGATAATTGATTGTTATTGTTTGAATCAAGCACTTCAAAAGCAATTTCACTAAAACCATCAGCATTCATATCATGTAAGTTATGGACTCTTTTCACATCCCAACGAGCAACGCTGGGTAAATTTGCGCGATAGGAAGTTATCCACGCTTTTGTATCTCCATCATAAATCACCAAGAATGTTGATAAATCACCTGGATTTACATTAACTGCCTGAAAGTCATCCTGATATCCTGTAAAAAAACCTATTTCAGGAATACCATCGTTATTTAAATCATCCAACGAATGTACTGATTGAATATCCCATTTCTTTATATTCATAAAATGCGTTTTAATCCAGGTATTGCTCGATCCATCAAATACAACCAAACCAGCAAGTTCAGAGCCATCCCCTTTAATACTATAAAACCCAACCTCTGCAATTCCATCTGCATTCAAATCATTCATAACTAAAACAGATTGGGTCGTCCAATCAGGATCAGTGAAGGAAAATGTTTTCAACCAAACTTTAGTATCTCCGTCAAATACCACTAAAGAAAGTTGATCATCATTATTAACATCGAAACTAGAAAAACCTACTTCGGGGATGCCATCACCTGTCATGTCTCCCATGATATGTATCGGACTATCGAAATTCGCATATAAAGGGTCAGAATCTACATCATCAGCAATGCCATCACCATCAGTATCTGCTGAAGCCAAATTTGTCCCTAAAGCGACTTCTTCAGCATTAGTTAATCCATCACCGTCATAATCAGCATCCGGATCAAAAGCCGTAATACTTGCTGTGGGAATACTCGGAATCATTTCAAGAGTCCCAAGGTTATCGGTATAACTGGCTTCAACCATTATTGTTTGCCCAACATCAACTGCTGCTAGCAGATAGCTATTCCCAGTACCCACAGTCACACCATTACGTTTCCATGCGTAACTTATACTACCCAATCCATCCTCATCGGCCAAATTGTTATTGGCATTCAGAGTTTGAGTTTCTAGAGGAGTTCCTGTAATAATGACTAAACCAGTCGGCTCATGATTATTAACATTTGATACAGTGATAGTAAAAGCTTGTTCTGTAACAAAACTGCCATCAGAAATAAGCAACCTAACATTATGAATACCCGATTGAGCAACTTCAGGCGTACCACTTAGAGCACCAGTGGGAGTAAATGTTAGCCAGCTTGGAAAAACAACTGCACGTAATGATAACGAATCACCCGCATCAATATCATTAGTAAGGGGTTGATAAAAATAAGCATCTCCAATATTAGCCATCGTTATTGGTGTAGTAGTAAATGTTGGAGCGGTATTATCTTGCTTAAAGATGGTTGCTGTTCGAGTAATACCAATATTACCAATGGGATCAGTCAGGGTAAACTTAACAGTTACAGTCCCATCTGAAAATGCAGATACATTAATACCACTAATATTACCCGTAGATGCAGCAATAACCCCCATTCCTAATACAGTGTTCACACCGTCTGTAACTTCATAATTATAAGTTGCACCCACTTCCGCTCCAGTATAGGTAAAACTTAAGGATGAACTATTACTTGAATTAAGGGAGCTTTGATCAATAGCAAAATCGTAACCCGAAGGCGCCTGAACATCAAAAGTTAGACTCAATTGACTAGCAGCAGTATTTCCATTTCCTGCTCCATCATTGGCCACTAAAGCGGGAATATCAACTGTTACTATTCCGCTCGCTGTAGGTGTAACAGTAGCCGTATATACCGTTGCACCACCGGCAAAATTGCTGATTGTGCCATTGCCTGTCACTATGTCAGTATCAACAAAATTTATTACAGCCTCAGTAAAAGTAATTGTAATATTGAATGCTGTATTCGTTGGATCAGGTGCAGTAGTAGTAATAGAAACTCCTGGCTGGATATTCTCAATTGTAATAGGCGCAGTATTTCCTGTTGCGGCAGTTGAGCCAAAAGCATTTCTGGCTGTGTCAGCATTTAAATTAATGGACAGCGTACCATTACCAGTAATTGAGGATAAGGTTATCGTTGGTGTTGGAGTCGTTCCATTAGTAACCGTGACAGTTGCGGTTGGTGTCCCCACAAGGTTGACATCAGCTGCAGTCAAATTAATTTGAGCAGGATCTGCATCAGAATAAGTAACAGCAAAAGTAACAGGGCCGGTATTTGTTAGAGTTTCGCTAGCTGTACCTAGTGAAACTGTCGGCAATATAAACGCAACGGCATCAAATTGAATAGAAAACAAGTTCGAAACTAAATTGTCATTTAAGCCCAGATCCTTGGCTCTGGCTGCTGGTACTTGCAGGGTGACGATACCATCAGCAATAGCTGAGACTTCAACAGTATAAACACTCGCTGAGACGGCAGTAAATCCACCTAAAGTAGCATTTGACGGAGTAATATCAGAAACATCAAACCCAGTAACATCTTCATTAAAGGTGATTGTTGCAATAAATGGATCAATGCTGGTAGAAGGGGATGAAGCAGAAGTTATGGTCACATCTGGAGCTTCATCAACCAGGATTTCAAGTGAATCAAGAAAATGAAAATTTGTTGTATTACTACCATTAACCGTTGCTGCTAATGCACTTGATGAAACATTATAATTGGCTGTAGCAGCACCACCAGGAACTTGAACTGTAACTTCAAATGTACAGCTTGAACCCGAGGTTAATTCACCTCCGCTAAAAATCAATAAAGTATTCCCGGCAGCACCTATAAGTGATGAACTTGCTCCACAGGGTGTTGTTGGTAAAACAGTAGCTGCAAGTCCGCTCAATCCAGCGTTAAGGTCAAGAGTGAAAACCATAGCTGTAGCATCAAGACCTGTGGCTGCATTATTGATGGTAAAACTAAGTCTGGACGTGTCACTGGCACTGGTAGGATCAATAGGATCATCCAAAAATGACATGCTGCCAGTTAAACCTGATATATCCAAACCAGCACTGGCAGGATTACCTGAAACCGCTATTCCTGATACTGTAGAAGTAATTGCTGAAGTGACCAAACTATAACTGCCTGGTATTGCCCCGCCAGGTACATCTAAGGTCACATCAAAATTACAACTAGTAGCAACACCAAGGTTTGCGCCCGTTATAGTCAGCACACTTGTACCAGTTACAGTAGAGCCAACCCCACAACTATCATCTGCAGGCAATACAGATGCTGTTAACCCAGTTAATGCAGCATCTAAATCAACGGTAAAACCTATTCCTGTAGCACTACTTCCCGCATTGGCACTAGTGGTAAGTGTGAAAGTCGAGATAACTTGATCGCTGGGAGCAACCACTGCTGGAGTCAAGCCAAGAGATAAATTGGGTCCGCCTACCACCGTAATATCATCGCTGGCACCAGCACCCGAAACCGATGCCATCGAAATTGTGGCAGATACATTACTTGAAGTATAAGTAAAGTTTCCACTTGCCGCTGCAGAGGGCACGGTTAACACCACGTCAAAAGTACAACTAGCCCCACCAGCCAGGCTAGCACCATTCACGGCCAAACTTACAGGACTAGGATCAAAACCAATAGAGCTAAAAGACGACCCTGCACCGCAAGAGTTAGCTGCTGGTAAAGTTTTTATTACCATACCACTTATTAAGCTATTAATTTCCAGAGAAAAACCGATTGCGGAGGCTGTATTGATAGCGTCTGAATTGGTCAAGGTGAACTCTATACCTAAATCTTGACCAGGTGTCACTGAAGTTACTGGTGTCATTAGATCAATGCCATCAACAAAACTCATTGTTAACAGAGGCGCTGCAGATATTACAAGTTCGTTAGATACACTTAGGTTTGAACCACTATCGTCAGTAAAAGCTGAAGAGGTATTGGTGTAACTACCCGGAACTGCCCCTACAGGAATAGAAACGGGTATTGAGAAGGTGCAAGAAGCTTCTGGAGCTAAACTAGCCCCACTTACCGATATGATGCTACTGCCACTAATAGTTGAACTGCCACCACAAAACCCAGCAGCTGGTAAACTAGATGCAGCCAATCCGGTCAATGCAGCATTTAAATCATCAGTGAAAGCTATGTTTGTTAATGTGTTAACCCTATCTCTATTTGTTAAAGTAAATGTTAACGTTGATGTGCCACCAGGAGAAGCCACAATTGGATCAAATACTGCGACAGCAAATGCCTCGGAAACAGTCAAAGCTGTCGTAGCCTTTCCAACTTCTAAAAAGCCAGCTGTAAAAGCTTGCAAAGATGACGCAGAAGCTGTTAATTCTCCAAGCTGATTAGCTTGAACATCGACACTTGCTATACAAGTAGCACCAGCAACAACAGAACCTGCAGTAATAGAAAATGTGTTGCTATTAGCAACCGCAGTAAGTGCTCCCCCAACACAGGAAATTGATTCATTTGGCGCACTTGATAGAGGTAAATTAGCGGGCAAGTTGATCGTCGTTGTTAAAGCTAAAACATTCACGGCGTTTAAGCTATTATCAATATTAATTGAAAGGCGAGTAATTTCTCCAAAACTGACTGGATCAGGAGAAAAAGAAATATTATATCCAGGCAAGGTAGTGACTACCGTTAATG
>JBFFIY010000049.1:0-30370 GCA_041556195.1 Enterobacterales bacterium | reverse complement strand
CATTAATGAGCAAGGGGAGTCCTTTTGCTCCCAAGTTACAAACCGACAATAAAACAACTCTAATTGAGGCTGCAAGAGATGGTTTTTCTATTGCCTTTCTCAACCCGAAACTGGCTATATTTTTTGTTGCCCTGTTTAGCCAATTTATCAATCCAGAAACATTAGATGTATCCAACGGTACCATTATGGCAGGCACAGTATTGGGCATTGATACGCTTTGGTATTGCATAGTCGCAGGCATGGTTCATCATACTCGTGATCGTTTTTCTTTGGCTGAAAAAGGAGCCGTTATTGATAAAGTCGCCGGAGTGGTTTTTATTGGTTTGGCAGTACGTGTGGTATTGCTTTAATTCACGTATAAACAGTAATCTTAATGATATTTATGAACCTGAGTGCGAGATAAAAACAGTCACCAGCAAGACTATTTTAGCGATTTTTTGCCTTGAACTAGCTACTAATAAACCTCAACTCAGGTTATTTAAGTTTGCATACCAAAAATATCAAAATTTCTTATGATGCCTATTTTTTTAATTGTCACTGTTGCACTTATTATACGGAGCTGCGGCATCTACAAAACACCAATAATAGATATAACTTGTTGATATTTAGCTATCTAATGAGATTAGACGACTTGTCTTATCCCGAATTGAGGTTGAGTAAAGTTAACTTTTACTAGTAGTTTGTTGCTCGATAAGTTTCTTGCATACAGTCTCCATATTTAAGATAAACTCAACAACTTTACTATTACTAACATAGCTCCCCTGGGTATGCCAGAAAACCAGGCAACCATTTACTCCTTTTATAACCAATTCTTTATTTGAAAAAATAGCTTGACCCAAAGAATATTGAGAATTATTCACAAAGTCGAAACCGTCATTTTCCGACCAGATAACTATTTTTTTATTTTCATCTATAAACTTGCTGTTAGCAAGCTCCATTGATGTTTCAAATAAACGCTTACTTCTCAATTTAAAATCAGGAACTTTTAGATTATTAAATTTAGCAATAAAATATGTTGTCTGTGTCGGGCCAGAGTATGGACCTCTTGCAACAATACTTGTAGCATCAAGTAGAAAAAAGCAAGCGTCATTTGTTAACTTTTTATAGCCTCTTTTTAGTTTAATTGGAAGTAATAAAAAATCAGCTAAATCATTAATTTTAAAACCAGGGTTTATCTCATCAAAACTTCCTTCATTAAAGTCGACTGAACTTAAGATTCTAACTCTTTTATCTCTTCTAATTTTAAGAAAAAAGAAATAGAGAGAAAATATAATTATTGATATTAAAATAACTATGTTAAGCATAGTATTAAGCTCACGAGTTTATGCTTCCCTACATTCTGGATTTGAATCGATAACAATATTAATTAGCGCATTAATTGCAACTGATACCAATACCATTACAAGTAATCCAATTAAAGTCACGGCCAAAAGGGCGGCCATCATAACTAATAAAATTTGTATGGCGGAATACATGATAACGGCCATCACCAATCCATTTGCATTTATACAACGGTCAATAAGTCCTATAAGTCCGAAAACAAACCCAAATATGCCTGCTGCAGCACCCAAATATTTCCCTACATTTTTAGCAAGATCACTCAAAACTCCAAGAAAAGCAATCGCATCTATAATTGTTGCTAATTTCCCCAGAAAATCAATGATCAATTGACCACCATTATTTTTCTGGTGTACCTGATACTTTGATAAATTTGAAGTTGCCCTGTCTTCGAAAAACATCAGTAAAACCTACCAATGGAGCTGGCTCGTAGATTGGTTTATAACCACAGGAGGTAAGAAAGAAAAGGAATTAGTGCTATAACCCATATTAAAGTTTTTACTTTTTCCGAAGCCTTTGTTGTTTTTATTGGGTATTCACCAAATACACCTATAGAGAAATTTTTGATATTAGGAATACGCCGACAATCAGAAGAAATTTGTTTAATGAAGAAAAAGCTAAACAAAATATTCACGGTCATCAATATGAATGATACGGAAGTGATTGAATCAAATTTTAATCTAGAGCCATAAATATGCATAGAAATAAATACGACGAGAAACTCTATTATATATTGGCCTCTAATTTTTTTCTTAAAGTCGAAATATTGGAAAAAAATTAATGATACAAATAAATACCCTATCGTAAATAAAATAGTTACGGCATATGGATTAATAGTAGACTCATTTGCCTTTTCTGAGGAAATGACAAAAAAGGCAAACAATATAATAGAAATTCCTAAAGTCATAATGTGTTAGTTAACATCCAAGAAAAACCTATACCAAATAACAATGTTGCTATTGCAGCGCCGCCTATCCCTGGAATCAATAACAAACCAAGAGCACCAACCAAAGCCTGACTAGCATTTGCTTGATTAAACTGAGTTGCATTTGATGCATTATTTATGGTATCTATCCACGAAAAGAAATTAAATATTTCCCATAAAAATATAGCAACTCCGACTGCTACAAACCCCCCACTTATAAGGGCGAGACTTCCCAGTACAGCAAGCACTGTAATTAAAAAAGCAGTTATAAAACCACCATTAGTACCTCCAGCGATAAGATAAGCGCCAGCTCCTGTGTCTGGATCAATCAACAAATAACCGGTATTTGTTCCTCCCGCAAAATTAATAGGTTTTTCATGGGCTGTTGCTATTTTACCAGCTAAAACAGCATTCCGTATTTCATTTTCAATTTCTGAACTTAAATTAATTGCGTCTAAAGCTTCATTTAAGTTATTTTGGTCGATTGTCCAGATCCGCTGACCTTCTGTATTAGCTATAGACAATGCTTTTACCGCACTAATACCTTGAGCCGGATTTTCCTGTGTGGAAAACATCTTCTCAGGAATTAAATGTTCTAATGCAGAAGCTCGAGCACCTGAAGCAAGAACAAAATTTGTTTTCTTCTTACTATCATTGTTCTTAGCTACACCCTGAAACGCAAGTCGGTCTACATCCATTACAAGGCCAGATATATTTACATTCCTGGGCAAACCAAACCAATAACTAGTTTGTAAACCAATGCTAAATAGGCCATAACTGGGCAAACGATAATTGATTATATCGCTAGCCTTAGCTTGTAATTGATCTTGAATATTATTAACAATAAGGTAACTGTAAATAGCTGAATATAATAAATCTCCAACTATCTCGTTTTTAGTGAGTATTTCTATTTGTGCTGTATTACCGTTAGTTAAAATAGCTTTCGTAGCCTCAACATCAGCTTGAAGTTTTGCAGCCTCCTCTGGATTAACTCCTTGTAGATCAAGACCAATCGCTCTATATTCACCAGCAACTGGGTGGTTGATCGCTTGAGTCCACCCAAAGGTTGGAGACCAAAGTGCCAGAGTTTCATAAAGCTCACCACCCATCGTACCTACTGCTGCACTGTGAATTACTTTTCCATTTTGGGTAAACTCAGCAGTTAAATTGATTAAATAACCCGGAAGTTCATTAGGTAATTGGCTCGGGTCAATTTTACTAGTTGTTGGATCAGGCTCCGGCAAGTAGCTGTTAATCAAATCTTGATCTGCCTGGCTGGCGGCCTGGAATGAGAGAGCATGTTTTTTACCCGCCAGTTCGGGTAAGGATTGCTCAAAAGTAATTAAACGGCTATTTTCCGTACCAAAGTATTCAGTACCTAAGGTGTAACGAAATTTATGACGTAAATTGTTGGGTAGCTCTGAATAATTGTTTGTACGCGCAATCAGCTTATAAGGCAAACTTGCCGCCAGTTGTTGAAACTCCCAAACAATTACTTTTTGTGTGCCCAGCACCTCTCCCACAGTCGAATCAGGGTTTTGGTTCTTGATGTAGTCTTCAATCTGTTGCTGGTAGCTGGCTAATGCGGCTTCTACCTGTTCTTTATCAACTCCTTGTATATAGCCTTCGGTTTCGTTGATGGTGGCCGATTGGCTGATTTGATCCATTAAACTTTGGGCATCGAAAGGAACATTACTTTTTAGGTTTTCACCTTCGGTAAACTCATATTGTTTAAAGCTGGCATCCAAGGGTATCCACTGGTCACCGATATTATGTTTTGCTGCACGACTCGGAAAATAGTCTACCCATGCTTCAACCCAGATATGTTCCATTTCGATATGAGTGACTTTGCCACCTCGAATAAGAGCAACGTTAGGGATTCCTCCTTGACCTAATAGTTGTTGGGCTGCTTCTGGTACGTCAACACCACCCACCCAATTCATTACTTTCTCCACAGGTATTTCGACTGTGCCATAAGCATAACGTGCCGGAATATTTGATGCCCTGAATAAAGCGATAAGCAGACTCGATGTATCAAAGGCATTACCCTTTCTGGATTGTAAGGTATAATCAGCCCCCTGAATGGAACCATAACTGGGAATAAATTCAATATTATTACGTACCCAATTATAGATAGCGAGGGGATCACTCTTTAATTCATCTTTAGCCAATGTACGAATAGCTTCGGTAATTTTAATATCTGGGGTTTGAGCCAGATCTTCTGCTACAGGAATACCTGATTGCACTGATAGCGGAACTGCATTTGTGGCTAATTGTGTACTTTGTTGTAAACGTGAAATGCCGGTTAATTCATGAAGTTCTTCAGCTGTTTTGGCAGGTTTGCGGGTTTTTTTAGCATCTGGTGTCCCCCAAGGCAAGTTATCAGGGTTAACTTTTTGATGAGTTCGCTTAAGTTTTTGCTGACTCATTAGTGTATTCAGTGCATCAGCGGCTTTCTTCTGGGCTTGCAAACTATCAGCCTGAAGCACCACTTGTAATCTTTGTTGCATATCAGTATAACTTGCCTGATATTGAGTCACTGTATCACGGTGACGTTGCAGGATTTGATCGGGTAAAGCTTTTTCGATTAACTGCTGCTCGGTTTTTGCAAAATTTGCCAAAGACTGGGTGTGCTGCTCATTAAGTAAATTTGATAATATTTTTAATTGTGTCACATCTTCAAGCGTCTGTTGACTAAGTCCAATAAAGTTTAACACGTTATCAACAATACCGCCTTCATCCTTCATGCGCTGTGTAATTTTCGCCTGTTTTGTAGCAGCAATTTCTTGTAGCTTGAGCAACCCCTGATTCATTTTTTGCTCAGGCGTACCGAGTAGTTCAATTTTCTCAACAGGAGTATTAACCTCCCGCGCAACCACTTCACCTAAAGGAGCAAAGTAGAAAACAAAAGAAAACATAAACGTTGTTAAGAACGCAGTGCCTTTGGCAAATTTACCGATACGGAGTATATCCATGGTTAAGCCTGTCATAATTTCTTCCTCAATAATGACTAGATAAAGTCATTTTGTAATTACTCAAAATATTTTTCTAAAATAAAGGGCAAACATGCTAGCGGCATATTTGCCTTTTTAGTTGTAAATACATGTCGATCTATTATGGTATAACAGCCAGTTCTCGTTGAAGCTGATATAACCATTCTCCGATAATCAATCGCGCCTCAACAGATTGTTCATATTGCTCTTTAGCCAACTCTTCAGTGGCTTGAAGCAATGAATGAATAGCTTTGTCGGGTTTGTTTTTTGTGATATCAGCTTGAGCGGCATCTAATCTGCCTTGTACAAAGTCGTACCGGGCTATACCCGGTCCCTGGCTTTGCAAAATATCCAGTACATTTTGCACGCGCTGATAAGTAGAGTCAGACGGAATCGTAGCGAGAATCATGCGTAACTCTCTATTATCTGTTATCAGCTCTCGGTTAATGCCCGCATTAATATCAATATCCAGATAAACATTACCTGATATGCCATCTGGTAGTTTGATATAAAAAATATTGCTAATTTGATCAGGAGTCGAGAAATCTCTTTGCCATAACCAAGTTCCATCAATAAACTGGAGAGGTAATTGACTATCAATAATATCTCCTCCTTCAGGTAAGCTCAACCACACGTCAACAGCGGCTTTTCGACTAAGGTTTTCTATAGATAACTTGACAGGAACCACTCGACCAGCACCTGTAGGCCAAACTGCTGGCTGTATATTCAACAAAGCCGATAATAACAGCTGTTCATGCAACCCCTGGGTACTGGTTGCCGTATCAAGCAGGTCATAAGCAAAGTAGGCATTGCGACCGTTACCGTAATTAGCAGCTGTCACAGCCGCAGGCGCATCAGGATAAGCACAATCAGAGTTGGCATTTTTACCACCATTAAATACAGCCCATACATCTGCATTACAATGTGCCAACACAAGTCCCTCGGTAATAAGTGCATCTGTCGCAACAGGAGCAATAATTGCACCCTCAATCAAGTTTATTGCGCTGACCTGATTGTTTTTACCAGTCAATTTAACGCCTAGTGCTTTCTCGACCTGACTATTGCGACGATTCCAACTGCCGCCTATCAATAACCCTGTTCCACTGTGCTGTGCTTCCACCAACAACTGTTCGATTTCCGGATTGAGCGTAATGGCTTCTGAAAATAAGGCTACCGAACCATAGGCGCCTGAATAGAATTCTTTGCTGAAGTCGGCTGAGTTATCAACAATGGTGTATGTCCATTGATTGGCTGTTAATAATTGCTCAAGGTACTGCCGTTGTTCCAGAGGCAAGTTGCTGTCATGAGGTGCACTGTAGGTTTCGGCATCCACCAAAACCAGTAACTGTCCCTGACGAGCGGGGGTTAATAAACTATTTAGTGTTGGTGGAGTCACTTCAAAACCAGCTGCCGCTAATTGCGATAGTTCACCATCAATTTCTGCCATCAAGATGCAGCCATAACCACCATAAGCCGGTGGATCACTTAATAACAGTTGGTAAGGATGTCCCGCTGTATTTGAAATAGCAACATTCGGCTCACGTATTTCATAAAGCAATTCGGTATTATCCAGGCTCACTAACTGATAAATCAGAGTTGCTGTAACTGGGGTTTGAGTACTTCGATTATTCGTTTCAAAAACACAATGCCGTGCTTCTCCGGTATCGTAATAATCAATGTTAACTGTACCCAACAATGAAACCAATTCCGATGAGCGCTCCACCTCGAATGAAGCCTGACTACTCGCAACGGTTGAGCCATCCTGTGTCACGAGCCATTTCACCAGATAGGTGCCAGCTTCACGATCAACCAAAGGTAAGACGTACTGACGATCGTTACTGGCCTGTGGAGCCAGGCTATTCAGAGGATAGGTTTCCTGAGCCAATAACTCACCAGTTGGCCGTAATATACGCAACTCGCCTTCACCACCATTAAACGCTGCATTTTGGGTAAGATTTTGTACTCTCAGATTGATAATGCTCTGATCCCATGCCTGATAGATTGGCTTATCAGTATTAACTAGAGCGCCAACATTAACGAATGCACCATTTTCTGTAGCAATGGCAAATGGAGCGGTTGCTTGTTGCAAAACATCGCCATCATCAACCAATTTAGCAACAACTTCATAGGCTCCTGCATAAATACCTGTCGTATCAAACAGTAATTCTGACAGTTGAGCATGTCCTTGAGGCGCTATATTTTCTGACGTAAAGGTACCTAAGTTAGCAACCGGATTTTGTTGATGATCTACAATCTCTATGGTTACTGTGGCATCTACTTGAATATTACTCAGATTATCCAGCAAGGTATTAATCTTTACTTTTTCACCTGGCAAATAAAGTTCTTTATCTGTATCAACACTCACCCTGGTTAAAGATGGAGCTACTTTAACTTGTTGCTCTCCCAAAGTTTCATGAACAGGTTGGCCATCAATATCGGTATAAGAAATTTCAAGTTTCTCTGTGACTAACCGTTGTTCATCAGGCTGAAGTGTGAAGAGTTGCAATTCAGTATTAAGATTTTCAATTTGCCCGACACTGAAGGTGTCAAATTTCCATGTCACAAGAGTGCGATTATCTTCTATAGAGACCAATGCGGGAGGAATAGAATAGGATGATGAATCAATTTGAATATCAACGGTTGATATCGTACTAACAATACGCACATCAGAAATCGCAGGTTTAATCACATCAATGGTAATTGCAACTGGAGGTGATGCTCCGCCCCGATTATCATTGGCAAGAAATGTAACGATATGTTGACCCATATCTGCAGAAGTTGGTGTCCATTGCAATGTGGCAACACCCTTTACTCCACCTGTAACCGTTTGTTCAAATGTGGCACCAATTGGTAAACCAACATGATTCAGGAAGACTTCATCATTGGGATCAGGATCAGTTGCCTGTACAGTGATGTTTAGTTTCTGGCCAACGATTGCCCTGATAACCGAGCCACTTTCTGGTGTTGGAGGCATGTCGAACTCCGGCCAGGCATTTGATCCCTGATCTTGCAAGTTGACAATAAAATCTATCGCTGTCGTACTTTTAATATTGTCATCTTGATCTCGATCTTCGATAACAATTTGAACGCTATACAAACCATTGGTAAAGGTAGCACCATCAGACCAGGTAAATATTCCTGTCGTATTATCAACCGCCATACCTGCTGGAATAGAACGGATAGCTGATTCGGCACGGGTTGCCATGCGCCAGGTTAACCTATCGCCATTAGGATCAACGGCTGGAACACGAAAACGACAATCAAACTTCGAACAGGTCACAATAGGCGGCAAATTACTAAAAGGGGAAGAGTTACCACCTTCCAAATTAACCTGTGTGATAACACTCCATGAAGCATTAGCCGCATTGCGTAGCGAGCCAATTTTACAACAACTTGAAAATATTGCTCGCCATGGATTACCGTTATTATTTACTGATGGATAAGTATGACGAACAACACCACCTGTTAGTTCAGCCTCAATAGCTCTTCCAACAATCCAGTCTTCTTGCAGGTTGCGGGCAATTACTTCAAAGTTGTAACTAGTAGCTCTTCCGTCACCAAAGTTAAATGAACCAGGGCGAAATGTTTGACCAATGTTGGGATGTCCAAATGCACTACTGCGAAAAGCCACTGTCATCCTGAAATCAGCCGTCTCTGGCGTAATGTCAGGTCTGGCCTCCCAGGTGAAATGACCAAAACGAAAATGGCTCGCCTCAGCAGTTGCAGAAGAAAACAACAATGCAATAATGAGAAGAAAGTTACCTACCAATCCTTTTTGAATACACTGATACATATTATTCACCATCTACTCCTTCTATCTCTATATTGCTTTTAACAGTAACACCTTCCAGCGGTACCACCTCATTTGGATTTAGTGATTGTCTTGCTCTTAACCGAATAGACGGTGGTACAAATACTGAATCAGTAATCAAATCTTTAACTTCAACACCTGTAATGTTAGACACTTCAAGCTGGTAATGGCCACTGGCAGAAAAGGTATGGGGAAAGATCAAAAGCTCCAATCTATGATTAATTTGATCTGCCGTCAGGTTAATTTGCTCATGGCCCTGGGTTAAAATCTGATCGGAGGGGTCGAGAAGGGCGTAATCAAACTCAATTAATGTCGCAATATTAGAACGGTTGAATATCTCTGCAAAGATTTCAATCTCAGCACTCTTATTCAGTAGCACATACCCTGGTGATAGTTTCATATCCAGAGATGCGGCGCGTGTAGGTTCTATTGTAACTAAAACACTTCGCTCTGAAACAATATTACTGGTTATTCCGTCAAGTGCCTGTACTGTCACGGAATAATCCCCTGGTTCCACAATTAATGTATTCCACCATTGTTCCAGCTTTATAACCCGCTGCTCACCGGGAGCAAATTCTTCAATCGTTGCAGCTAAATGCTCTTGATAATGCGCTAACTCTTCAAGATCACTCATTGGATCTAGCGGTGGTAAGAATGCACCTGAAAAACTGGCTACTTCATTGTCATCAGAATCTTTTACATTCACATACAGACGAGCGCCCTGATTCAGTGTTGTATCATTTTGTACCGTAGTAGTAATAATGACTGAATCATAAGCACCATAAACAGTTTTATCCGTAGTCACTGCCGCGATGTTGACACCACCCAAATCTGCCTGGCGGATATTAATGTCAAGATTGAGATCCGTATGTTCAGCCAATGAAACTTGTTTGTTCGTAAACAAATACCCTGCAGCATTAACTGATACGATAAATTCAAGCGTTGGAATATCCGTTATTTGATAAAAGCCATTGGTATCAGTTGTTGTACTCAACCCACCAACCACTACCGATGCAGCTTCAACCCCGTTTCCAGAAACCATATCAATTACTCTTCCTGATATAGAGGTGGATGGCAGTATGAGTTGTTCTCGCAGTGTAATATTACCTACATTAGCATTGGCTCTTTCTGGAATAACCAAACCAAAGGAGACTGATTCATAACCATTTTTACTTACCGTTACCACAACTTCTTTTGGGGTAAGATCTGTAAATTCAAAACGACCATTTATATCAGTTGTTGTAGTCGCTCCATCTGTAATCTTCACAGTTGCGCCAGCGATCAATTGGCCTTGTTCATCAATAACAGTACCAAACAGAGTAGAACTGGATGGAGGTTCTTCTGATGATAAAAGTAGCGATGGGGAAAACTGAACTTGTGTACCAGCAACCAAATCTACAGACACAGTCACTGAATGATAAGAAGCAGCTGATACTTCTATCAATGCTTGACCCGCTTCTACGAGAATTTGATACACACCATTGGTATCAGCTGTTGTACTGCTCGCTTGACCAGCGATGATCACACTAATTGTAGCTGAAGCAACAGGTTCACTAGTCTGTGAATCTGTAATGACTCCCTTCACAAGGGCAGCCGTTGGCGCTATTGAAAGGTTAATGGTTCCCACATTAACAAACTGACCTTTTTGCAAAGTAACATTTTGTGAAACACCCAGATAACCTGCCGCCGAATAAGCAAGAACATAGGAGCCTGGATCAAGATTAGATACAATAAAACTACCATCGGGCTGAATAGTAACTGTTTCAGTAGACACTCCCAGTACATCAATAACAATATTGGGAATGGCTGAACCATTAGCCGCATCAGTAACCCTTCCTGCCACTACTGCTTTTTCAGGATCTGTGGGAACATCAACTGATGCCAACATGCTCAAAACTGTGGCTGCTAACGATGTAGTATATACTTGCTGACCCCAATCTCCATCGACAGACTGATTGCCTTTCAGAAAATCAAGTGCTAATTCATAACGACTCACGTCCGTTGTAACTGGGATCAGAGCCTGAAGAACAATAGCAGTTTCCCAGTCACTCCCCCAATGACCATCTGCATTTTGAGAAGAGTAAAGAAACTCTATTGAGCGACTCAGCATATCAGAAATATTAAAGGTAAATAAGTATGGCCTGATTGCCTTAAGCACCATAGCTGTCACAATAACTGAGCCGTGATCATCGTACAGTGCAAAAGACCCATCTGATAATTGTTTGGATGACAGAAAACCCAGCACATTACTTGCAATTAAAGTATCTGCATTTATTTTTTGTAATGAAAGTAATGTAAAACTGGTATCAAACGCGGTGCTATCGTAACCTGAAAATTGGCCAAAACCACCATCAGTTCCCTGTCTGGAAAGCAATTCTGCCTGTTGAGTTGATATAGGCTGTTGATTTTCATTTAATGCGATTATTAAACGTGCCAAGCCTTCAGTTGTTAATGACTGAGGCGGTTTTTGTAATGTTGATAGAGCAGCGGTTTTGTTGGCTGTCGCAGAATTTAAAAGGCTAAAAATAGATAAAGCTTCCGCAGTGGATTGAAAATCTGTTGCGATATCAGCAGAATTAACAACAACCCCATCAGCCGATTGAGACAGTTCCAACCAGTGTAATGCTGAATTAAGTCTCTCGTCTTCTCCCTGCACCTGATGATTCTGACCATTATGTGCTTGTACATTACAGGCAATCAGCCAAAAAATGGTGATCAGTGGCAAACGTATAAAAACTAATAATTTTCTTATCACAATCAAGACTCCGCTTGTATTTTTAATAACGCAGCGCAGAAAGAGAAAAATAAGAAAGCATAGTTTCTTTGCTCACACTTTAATCTGCACCTCAAAAACATTGAAATTCTTTCTAAAACATTAAACACTAACATCCGTATCAAAATATGAAGAACCCTTTATTTCCACCGACAATCAGGATGAGACAAAAGGTAGTTTTACACAGTTATCATCAACCAATTATGTATGAAGGAGATTGTATTGTGTCCAAATTTTGAGTTGAGTTAGAGTAAAGTGTTTTTTAGATTACAAACTAGAAAGGAATTAAGCATTTCCTTGCTTTATTTTTTATTTCAATATTGATATATTTTATACCTTACCTGTAGCGCAATTTCTTATTTCTGCTTAGTTATACACTAAAGGATTTATCTCAATAAAATTTATATTAACCAATTGTCTGGAATGGTATAGAAAACATACATTTTTTGCAACAAATTAATAGCATAAATTTATTAATTTAACCTTGGCTTTGGATAAGACAGATAAATTAATTACCGTCACCACTCAAATTTCATAAGCATTAATTCAATCTTTCAGGTATGTATAAGAACTCAAGCACTGCTCATAAAAATCCACCAGCTTTCTCCCTTCTCTCGGCCCAATTTGACCAGAAGCAATATTTTTTTCAACCAGCTTTTTTATTCGCCTTGCCATAAAATCGGTACTGTATTGCATGGTGCTTAATACACTTTGTGATGTTGAACCACGAATAATTTCTTCAATATAGAAACCATCTGGTTCGTTAGTGCTCTTAAATACATGCACTTCATTTAAGCGGCCAAATAAATTATGCATATCCCCCATCACATCTTGATAAGCGCCAGTGAGGAACAATCCAAGATAATAATCATCACCATTTAATGGATGTAGTTGGATAGTTGATTCTACATCGTACTCTCCAATAAATTTGTCAATCTTACCATCGCTATCACAGGTAATATCAACCAATGAGCAGTTTTTTGTTGGTTTTTGGTTGAGCTTCTGAATAGGTACAATAGGTAAAATTTGGTCAATCGCCCAAGAGTCTGCGGCTGATTGAAATACCGAAAAGTTACATAAGTACTGGGAAGACAACAAAGAATGTACTACGTCAAGCTCCTCTGAAACAAAATCTCTTTCCTCAATGGAATCTCGCACTTTTTTAATAACCGCCCAATATAGAGTTTCTAGCTCGGCCATTTCTTCTAGTGAAAGAATACCAAACTTAAAAGCTGATAATGACTCTTCTCTAAGTTGTGAAGCATCGTTAAAGGTTTCTTGGGGATTGTTTTTCTCAGCCAGGAGCTCTATTAAGTCTCGCATATTAGTGACTAGATTATGCTCGTCAATAATTTTTTCACTAATCGGAGTTACATTACTTGGGTTAATTTCTCCCAAAACTTGTGTAATAACACAGCTATGGTGAGCGGTAATGGCTCGGCCACTTTCGGTAACAATATTTGGATGTGGTACTGATTCTAAATCGCAAATCTGTTGTAAGCCATCTACGATATCAGAAACATATTCTTTTAAAGAATAGTTTTTGGAAGAATCCGAAATAGTACGAGTTCCGTCATAATCTACGCCCAGTCCTCCCCCAACATCTACATATTTAATCGGGATATTCTTTTGCACCAGCTTGGCGTAAATTCGTCCCGCTTCGCTGATAGCTTCTTTAATCGCTCGAATATCGGTTAGTTGGCTACCGATATGGAAGTGTAACATTGATATGCAATGTAAAAGACCTTCTTCTTTAAGCAGGGCCACAGCTTCCAATATTTCCGCAATGCTCAAGCCAAATTTTGCTCTAACACCACTGGAACTTTCCCATTTTCCCCTGCCTTTTGCCATCATTCGCATTCTAAGTCCAATCACAGGTTCAATGTTTTGCTCCCTTGCGATTCGTATCAAATTTTTTAATTCGGAGAACTTTTCTACTACAAATATAACTTTTCGATTCAGTTTTAGACCTAGTAACGCCAAACGAATATAATCCTCATCTTTATAACCGTTGAGGATTGTTAGGGAATCTTTGTTCGTATTGTAGGCAAGTACTGATAATAACTCAGCCTTTGAACCAGCTTCCAATCCATAATTATATGGCTCACCTGCTTCTACAATTTCTTCGACCACTTCTCGCATCTGGTTTACTTTTATCGGGTAGACGCCGGTGTATTGACCTTGATAATTTTGTTCTTTAATGACCTCAATAAAAGTGTCATTTAGCGCAACGACTTGCGAGCGTAATATATCGTGAAAGCGAAGTACCATTGGAAATTCGACATTGTTGCTTTTGGCTTCCTCAATAACCGATACTATATCAATCCCGTCAGTGGAGTTTTGCTTGGATGGTGTCATAAATAGATGACCGTTGTCACCAATATGGAAATATCCATCACTCCAACGTGAAACCCGATACAGTTCTTCTGATTTTTCAATAGTCCAGCTCATAACGTTTCTCTCTTATTGCTATTCTCCAAACATAAAATCAGTTCTCTAACCACTTTAGCTGCAAATACATCACTATTGCCTGATGCGTCAATATTGGGTGCTAGTTCTACTACATCACAGCCGACAAAATGTTTGTTTTTTAATCGTTTAACCAGTTTTATAAAAGAGTGAAAATCTTCTCCTCCAGGTTCTGGTGTGCCTGTTCCCGGGAAAAAGCTGGGATCAAAATAGTCCAGGTCAAGGGTCAGGTAAATCGGGATCTGGTTATCTATTTGGTCTACTCGCGATAGGAATTCATCTAATGAACGACAAAGTGAGCCTCTTTCTTTCATCCATTGGTATTCCATCTTAGTTCCAGAGCGCACCCCATACTGGATTAAGTCATGCTGTTTACCAAAATGTTCCACTACGCGATAGATAATTGAGGCATGAGAATATTTGTGTCCCTCATAACCGTCTCTTAGATCGGCATGTGCATCTAAATGCAATAATACTAAGTTCGGGTACTGATCCAGATAAGCTTTTATAGGCGCATATGAGATAGAATGTTCACCGCCTAAGGTTATCAATTTTACTTGTTCCTGAACAAGATCAATTTTGCTGAGCATTTGATATAGGTTGTCGGTTGCATAGCGCCATTGTTCATCAACACTGACACTGGTATATCCGTTTTCACCTAAACCTAAATTACCACAGTCATAAAAGGTGATATTTTCTAAATCTTGGTCTAAATAAGGTGAGTAGGACTCGATACCATCTGAAACGGCTCGAATTGCATCTGGACCATCTTTGGTACCTTTTCGAAAGCAAGCCGTTCCATCAAAACCAAAGCCAACTAAATGAGTGCTATTAGCATAAAATCCTTGGCCTAACTCAGCACTTTCAAATATAATCTGCGGTGATTTGATGGTTGGGTGTAATTTTGTTAGATAACGGTGAGCGGGTTTGGTCATATCCTCATCTCTAAGGTACTAAAATTAAACTAATTATCCTCTGAAATCTGTTATGAGCCAAGACATTTTTTACATGGTTAATTTTGGTTCTATTATCATTAACGGGTATTTAGACAAACAGAAATAGTTCATACCTCAAGACTTTGTTGACCGCAAACAGACGCAAAGTATATAGAAACCTCGCAAACTTGAAGGAGTTTTCTTTGTTTTTTGAAGGGTCAGAAAAAAAAGCAGAAATTATCGTTGATTCCAATCAGGTTTCTTTGCTGAGGGATTATGATAAAGCGTTCTGGATAAGGCTGGTTGCTGAGTGTGATGCGAGAATCTTATCGCAAATTAGTAACAATTCAATCAAAGCCTTTCTACTCTCGGAATCAAGTCTATTCGTTTGGGATGATCATTTATTGATATTAACCTGCGGTGATACACAATTAGTTAATTCTGTTATGTACTTTCTTAAAAACATTGAATCAAAACACGTTGAACAACTGATCTATCAGCGTAAGAATGAATACTGTTCTCACTTACAAGCTAGTCATGTTTTAGATGATACTAAATTATTGCAAACAATAAACAATGGTAAATTATTGCGTTTTGGAGAACTGGATTCTCACCATAGCTATTTATATCATTTAGACAATACCTACAAAGGTGATAAGAATGATAAAACTTACGAAGTGTTGATTTACAATATCGAACCAGGTATCTCAACCAGATTGACTCAAAAAGACATCAAGAGCCAAGATATTAGAGCGATTTTACAACTTGAAAAAATCATTCCAGATTTTAAACTGGACGATTTTGTTTTTGAGCCATTTGGTTATTCTCTCAATGCTATTAGGGGCATTGACTATTTTACTATTCACTTAACGCCACAAATGCATAATAGTTATGTCAGTTTTGAATCTAACCTGGATCTGATCGAATTTATTCCGATGATTTTGGAGATATTTCTACCGGCCTCTTTTGATGTGGTTACTTATAACGAATTTAGTTTTAAAACAAAAATAGAACAGGCTCTACCAGAAAACTATAAAGCGAAAGAGCTAGTTGAAAATAAACTGAGTTGTTCCTATTTAGTCAACTTTGCAAGTTTTGTTCGTAAAAGAACATCCTATACCTTGCCAATAGAAATTAATTTAGATGGAGAATTACATGTATTCTGATTTATGGATTGAAGAAAAACCCTATGACTTTTTGGGGCTACGTCTAAAAGTAAATAAAGTCTTATTCTCTGGAAAAAGTGAATTTCAAACAGTTGATATTGTTGAAACTCAAGGCCATGGTAAAATGCTGCTAAATGATGGTTTAATCATGGTGACTGAGCGTGATGAGTTTGCCTATCACGACATGATTGCTCATGTACCATTATTTGTACATCCTAACCCTAAAAACGTGTTAATTATCGGTGGCGGTGATGGAGGTACAGCTAGAGAGGTCATAAGACATTCATCAGTTGAAAAATGCGTAATGGTAGAGATTGATAGTATGGTCGTAGATGCCTGTAAAGAACATATTCCTCAAACCGCAGCAGCACTTAATAACCCTAAAGTCGAATTAATCATTGGTGATGGTGTTAAATATGTTAAAGAAACCGATATAAAATTTGATGTTATTCTTGTTGATTCAACTGATCCTATCGGCCCTGCTACGCCGTTATTCGGTAGTGAGTTTTATGCAGAAGTCTATAACTGTTTAACTGACAATGGCATTGTAGTGTCTCAAGGAGAGTCTTCCTGGTATGCGATGGATATTCAACAATCACTCTTAACCGTTCTAAATAAACAATTTCAAAGAACGTATTTATACAGTTTTAGCAACTTAACATACCCTGGTGGCTTATGGAGTTTTACTTTTGCATCAAAGTCACTCGATCCCATGGAAGATTTTGTATCGAGTAAAGTTAAAGAATCAGGCTTAGAATTTGATTATTATAATCAGGAATTGCATGTTGCCTGTTTTGCTTTGCCAAATTTTGCACGTAAAGGGTTGAAGGGGTTAATTGAGAACGCCTAAACCTTAAGTTAGAAAATCACCAACGTTTTTTTTAAGTGCCAGGTATAGCAACGTTAATGTTGCCTCTATTGATTGTATAATTTTGTATTTTGTCAAGAACAATAAGGCAGTTTCTAATATTCGTATTCGTATTCGTATTTTTTAGATAAATAAATACGAATTTTGGCATTAAGAAAAGTGGTTTAGCTGGGTTGTATGAAAAAGGCTGAGCAGATCAAAATATGATGAAGATCATACTTTGATCAATTTCAAACAATAACCAATTACACGATTTATTAAGCCACTGGTGCTGTAGTTGTTGATGGTGTAGTCGCTGGAGTAGCTGGTCGAGCTGTAGTCGTCGGTGTTGTGGCTGGTCGCGGAGTAGCAGGTCGGGCTGTAGTTGCTGGTGCTGTGGCAGGTCGTGGAGTAGCTGGTCGAGCTGTAGTTGCTGGTGTTGTGGCAGGTCGAGGAGTAGCTGGTCGAGCTGTAGTTGCTGGTGTTGTGGCAGGTCGTGGAGTAGCTGGTCGAGCTGTAGTTGCCGGTGTTGTGGCAGGTCGTGGAGTAGCTGGTCTTGGAGTTGCCGTTGGCGTAGTTCCCGGAGGTATCATTGTTAATCGGTTTGCTCTGTCGCGCTCAGCAGTCCTTTGTGCCTGTAGACGTGCCGTTCGATCTGCAGCTGTAGCTCCCGTGGTGGCTGTTGGATTTAATGAAGCTCGCCGGATCCTGTCAGCCTGTGCTTGAGCTGCCATTTGATTTAAGGGTAAGTAGTCAGTTCTAAAGTTCAGTTCAACTGAGGAATTTAGTTCCAGATCGGTATTGATTTCTTCGGTGCGCTGGCTACGTTGTGTTGATACATAACTAATAGTATTTTCCACTTCCGCAGAGGCGCCCCAGGGACCCACTCCGAAACTTCCTGATGCACGCACACGGTTTTGCATACCAAACTGGCTACCTCTATCTTCACTTGCAGCACTTCTTGTATCAATATGAAACCGCATGGAAGCATTAATTTTTCCGCTATCAATCACGATTCTCTGCATTCCCATAGTGACCATGGTAGCTAACATTTGTTGACGTTGCCTGGCTATTTGTCTTCTGGCCAATGGCACTAACTGTTCAGGGTTACTGGCGCGAATGGGGCTACCGGGCTCCGTACCAAAAGTTGCTTGAAGCTGTTCTTCAGTGGGCATTTGAGCACCACTTTTTAATCTGAGTCGTGGTTCTTCAACATCCTCGGGATCTTCATCGTCTCTATCGTCCTCGTCTTCATCATCTGCTCTTTCAAGTTCTAAATTAGCGGGAAAATGATCAACCAGCCAGACACGAACCTGTGTTGCAGAAGATTGTGTTTGCTCAAATCCTCCGATTGAAGCTGATACGTTATTTAAAAGCTCAACGTACATTTGCATCTGCTGCGAACTTGAATCTAACATAGCTTTAAAAACCCCGTTAACCAGATCGGTTACAAAGCGGGGAAATGATACGGCATTAAGTACATTACGAGTTACTGTGGCAACTCGATTTGCTGACTCTCCAAATCCCGGTTGACTTTGAGCTACCGCAAGCACAGGTGCTGTTTTTGGAGATGATGTAGTTTGGGGAGCTGTAGATTCTGTAGTGTATTGAGGTTGTTTTTGCTCTTCAGTTAATTGAACTTCCTCTTCGGGTAACTGTTGTTCAGCATTATTTTCTTCGTCGATGAGTTTTGCCGCCATACATGATATTTTAACCATTGCCCTGGCTAATTCTTTACGATCAACTGAATTTAGTTCGTGAAAACCATTAGATTTTGATAACACACCATGAACAGCTGTACGCAACCATGGGGGAGGGTGCCCATGTTCCTCCTGGTACAAGAGTTCATGTTTATTTAGCTCGCTCATCAAAGCCTCCAGGAGCGAGTTGTTTGCGTCAAATCCCTGTTAGAATTTGTAGTGCCAGAATTTGCAGAGTTAGAGTTTGCAGAGTATGAGTTTGTAGAGTTAGAGTTTGTAGATCTAGAATTTGCAGAGTTAGAGTAGGAAGCCAGAGTAGTATAAGCGAGTACCCAACGATGGGCTGCAGAAATAAGTCGGTGCGTCTGTGCTGGATTATTAAATTGCAATTGTCCGGAATCTGGTGATGCCAGCCAGTTTAAAATGATCATTCCGGCACTCGCCATTTCAGCATGTTGCCTGTTTTGATAGGTTGTATTTTCTCCTGTAATGGTCAACAGATCCCACAGGCTACGAACTCCAAATGCAGTTAATAATAATTGATCTTTCATAAAAGCAAGTGCTTTGGTGATAGAGCTCAAAATATCCTCTGCTGCGTATGAAATCATGCCAAGTGGTCGTGAGAAAAAGTAATCCCTTAACTGTTGTAATAAAATATCGACACTAACTTCTTCCTGAAGATCTCTTCCTGTACTATTGCCGCTTCCATTGTCAGCTAATGCCACCAAAGCTTTACATAACCGTAAAAATTGTGGATAAAAAACTCTGGCTTCAAATGCCTGCTCAAGTATATTAACTCTCTCCTGCTGATCCAGACGTTTATGGCGATTGCTCCAGAATGCCATAATATGTTTTTCTGCATCTCCCAAACTTTGATTTATAGCACCACTGGTATATAACCCGGCAATTTTATCAGCAGTCACAAGTAATTTTGCTTGCTCTAATTCAAATGACAAATACAGCGGCGCTAAAGGTTTAAGCGCAGAAAAATCTCTGTTATTAGAAGAGAAATCCGGCAGGGTTAAATCACTCAGCCCTTCCATAGAACTGGCTAAAGCGAGTTTATTTTCATTCAGCAGGGTTTGTGCGAATACAATGGCCTGTTGCAGTTTTTCATCACTGACAAGATCAGGATCTGGAAGGAACAGGGAGGACATACTATTGGTCGTAGTCATTTACCACCCCCTGATTAGCTACTGGATGGAGGAGCGGGATTACTGGTACCAGCATTTTGGTTGGCTGCTTGTCTTTTTCCTGGCAGATAATTTGGATCATAAGGGGTTGCATTACCCTGTATTGCCGATATCATTCCTGGTGAAGCGAGTTTTTCCATGGGGAAATAGTCTGATTTAAAATTCACCCTTACTTCACCGGTTAACTTTGCTTTTAGCTCGGCTTTTGACTCAGATGATTCATCAACTGAAGAAGATACGGATGTCATATGGCTTTGAACATTGGTGTTTTTTGTTGCCGCTCCACCCCAACCAAAATGTGCGCCTGCAGCGGTTGTATTGCGGTTGTAGCTTGAGTCTCTATCGTAAAGCGATGCACGTGCTTTTCGTTCTGCCTGATCTCCGGCTTTTAGTCTAAACACAACTTTCGCATTAATCGCACCATCAGTTATTACAATACGGTTTATTCCCAAAACGACCATCGAAGATAATAACTGTTGACGACTTTTCGCCATCTGTAATCTTGCTGCCTGTACCAAACGTGTTTCTTCTTCAGGATCTGAAATATCTGATAGAGGGTTAGCTAATTCCATTTCTGCGTTAATGCGTGCATAAAGACCATCAGTATCTTCTGTTTGAACCGTCAGCTGAGGTGCACCTGATTCTTCAGCATCGCTTTCATCTAATCCCAGTTCATCGGGATATTTATCCGCCAACCAGTCACGTGCATTATTTGGGCTGATATTGTCTTTTGCAAATTGATCAACAGTTTGAGCCACGGATTTTAATAGATCAGCATAGGCCTCCATTTGTTGAATTGATGCAGTCACTATGGCTTGAAAAACATTTTCGATTAAGCCACCCACAAACAATGGAAAATCTACGGCACCAATGAGTTCCTTAAATTGAGAGACACCTTCAGCCATTGCACCCCCTTTAAAATCCGCCCCGGCAAAGGTGCCTATTTTGTCTGAAGCTTTATCTTTGGCCCCACCGACTCCACCCGCCTGAGAATGAGATAAAATACTTTTTCCAGGTGTGAGTTCTTCTTTAGCAAGCCCTTCAGGGTTACTCATATACGAGGCAACTCGCACCATGGTTTTTGCCAGTTCTCGTTGTTTTTCAAGGCTAAGTTCGTTGAATCCGGGGGATTGTTCCAGCAAACGTTTTACATGGGGTCGCACTGCACCTAATGTGCTGTCATCCAACCATGTTGGATTAGTAGCACTTCTTTGGCGATCATCTAACTGTTTGCTTGATACTGGCATTTTATGATGTCCTGTTAATCAATGACCCTGTTAATCAATAGCCTTGAGAATCAACAATATATTCTCTTTATTCAAGGTGATCATATACTGGATCGCCTTGAAGTAATTTAATTATTCGTCGAAGCAGGTGCAGGCCTGTTAGCCAAATTTTTCACCATGCCGGGTTGTGCATTCATTTGTATTGCAGCAATCGATTCAGGGTTTGCCAGTTTCTCAAGAGGGAGATAATCGCTTTTGAAATTCACTTCTACCATACCCGACAAAGAGGCTTTTGTTTCGAGAGTGGCATCAATACTGGTTTGTGATGCCGATGCCAGCTTTAACACGGGTTGAGAGGTGTTTTTGTATTCCCCTTTAGCGTAAAAACTTGCATCTCGGCTACCACCTTGATATCCATCAGAAGTTCGACTGCTACCTTGACGACTGTCGGATCCTTCGCGCTCAAAGCTTCCGGTATTGGTGGTAATATTTTGATCACCGTAATCAAATTGTTGTGCGCTTTGACGGAACTTCATATTATCTCTGGCCTTAAAGTCATACATAACTTTAGCGGCAATACGCCCGTCGGTGACAACTACCCTGTTAATTCCCATCATAATAGTTGTAGCTAATAATTGTTGGCGTCCGGTTGCCAGCTGGGTGCGAGCTGCAGGCACCAGCAAGGCTTCTACCAGCTTGTCATCAATGCGGGTAAGTGGTTGCTCCAGTGGCAGTTCCTGATTTAATCGTTCAATGGCTGCTGGTTCATCAATGCCTTCTCGTAAGGTTACTCTGGGTCCTGGTGGGGGCGCACTCTCTTCGCCTTCGTCTTCAAAACTACCAAAATCACTGCCAAATTCACCGGAATCGACGCTTAATTGAAAGATTTCCGGGAAGGTATCAACTAAATGATCCCTGCCCTGGTTTTGCGTTGTATTGTCATCACGAAACTGGTTCAAACTTTTAGAAACATCAGCAACCAGTTTTGCATAGGCTTCCATCTGTTCGATGGAACTGGTCACTATAGAATGAAATACACCATCGATTAATCCCGCAACAAATTCTGGAAAATTAACTGCCTCCAACAACGCTCCAGCAACTTGTGCACCTTCTCTGGCACCTTGTGCGACAAAGGCACCATCACCTTGTTGCTGTGTATTTCGCAGGTTTCTGACGCCTTGCTCAGCCATTGCCTTTACAGGGGCACTTTGCTGCGAGGGTGCTATTCGAACCCCGTCCGGCTCTGCCAGATAGGTGCCAATTTTAACCAGTTCATTTGCCAGAGTCTGACGCTTGCTTTCGTCTAACGCATTAAATGCTTCACTACCTTGCAACAGTTGGTGTACTGCACGGCGAGTCGAATCTATATTCTCTTTACTGGCTACTGGACGCTGATTGTTAGCGGATGTAGCAATCGGAAAAGCTGGGGTAGACATAAAAATCTCCTCGCTCAGGCCAAAGCTTGGCCTTCTTCAATGTTGTCTCTTAATTCAAATTCTATAGGGCGAACATATAAACTGATCTTGGCTTGATCCCGTGGAGTGACACGGATGCTAAGTACTGAAAAATGCCCTTGTTCGTTGGCATCTTCAATACCAAATGCAGCCAACCATCGATCCATAGCATTTAGTTGCCGTGGTCTTTCCGCCAGACCCAGACGCAATAGCTGCAAAAATCGGCTTGGCATATCCGGTAGAGATCCGAGCAATATTTCCAACTTCATTTCGATTCCGACCGGGGTATGACGTAGACCTATCAATGCTCCTCCCTGAGGCAAATCAAAGCGACCGCCCAAAGCCAGCCCAACCACGCGCATTAAACTCGGAAGCTGATGCCCAATCCCCAATCTGTTCATCATTGGACCTAAACTACTGACATTTAAGGGACCCCTTTGCATAAAGGTTATGCGCTGACTACCCAGATCTCGTTTACAACCAATTGACGTGAAGATTGGATACAATGAAGGCATTTGTGACATGACCAAACGACTGGTATTGGCTAATTCGGGCGATAAATTATCTATTTGAGAAGGTAGTAACTCGTAATAAATTTTTGTAGCGTACAAACCATCTTCATCAAATGCACTACCAAACCATGCACCGTAAGACATCCATCCCAGGCCATTCGTGCCTCGCCATTCTTCACTGCGTGAATCAAACCAATGCAGTGCATCTTTGCCAAAACTCGGAGCGATCATACGCCGCATTTCGCGAGTGGCGTCATCACGTCGCGCTATCGGCGGGGCTCCGGGCCCAAGAGGTTGGATGGTAAATCTTAAAATGTTAGGTTCAGTTTCCGAGAAAGAAGGTTCATAGGGAACTGCTCCAGGCGTCAGGGAATTGTCAGCATAAGACAGATCATTGTCAGGCAAACTAAATGAACGATCGATAAGTGAGTTCACATAATTCAGGGGTGACTTGACGCCAAGCACCCGCGATGCAGAGTTCAACGAATGCTTTACGTGATCTGACATTGGCCGTATGGGTTTGCTTTGATGACTGTGCATAACGATTTCCGCCCTTTATTAGCTTACATGCTTGGCAATTCTATTCCCACGCTTTGCAATACATCTTGCGCAACCTGAGGCATAGCCGTTGGTTTACTGGAAATGGCGGGAGACTCAATAGCCTGAGAATAGTGATCCCTGCTATCTTCCTGCACACCACCCACTGCTAACCATTGTTCGCAAGCATTTACAAAATCCCAATCGGTTGGAGTGATCAGAGGTTTGTTACCTGATACCGCTCGCAAATGGGGACTTCGTAGAACTTCGGTAGAGATCACGTCCATACCCGAACGGCCTACCAATCGATCATGATTGTTCGCCAGCCAGCGAATAACAATCGCACCAGAATGCGCCTGAACCCTGTAACGATAGGTATTGCGGAGGCCGCCAAGATAATTGGAGTTGATTTGATCAATCACCTGCCACATATCTCGAGAACCAAAGGCGCGTAATACTTCTGGATCTGATAACAAATCACGATAATCCAGAATTGTTTGCTGTAGTTCAACAGCTGTATAATGTGCCATACCGTATCCGTTAACGGATAAATTAGCTGCTAACTCCCGACATGCCTTTCGAATAGTTTCCTGAGACAAAAAGACATTATCGGTTGAGAACTTACGGAAGTAATTGGAAACCGAAGAAGTGGTGCGTAACATCAATTCATAAAACAATCCATTATCTCTGCCGTAATTGGGATCGCCACCTGGTGAACCAAAGGTTCCCATAAAGAAATTTCTTCTTTCTACTTCACTTAAACGTTCTGGTGCAGTTCTGTGATGTTTGTACAATGCATCACCGGCAGCCCCACGACCCAGAGTTATCGCACCGCGACGCCAGGCTTCAGAAATATAATCGATCACTTGGGGTAACCCTGCTTCTTCCAACATCATAAAGAAGTAAATGGCTTGTACGGCATAGAGGTTGTCTTTGACAATTTCAACATCTACAGCCTCTTCCAGATCAGGTAGCATAATTTCCATTGAGGAAAGCGGACCGCCATCCTGTATGCCTGTAGTACTTTCAAATGTTGCTTCGATCTTGGTTTCAAGGAAAGAATCGTTCTCAGTAATACGATCGGCAACCAATTTGCGTACCACATTCGCGGCAGCCCGTGTGGAAACTGCAAATACTTCGTCATTTAGTTTAGGTTCGAAATTTTTAGTGCCTGCTTTGCTCAGCATCATTCCTGTAGAAGGATCCCGTCGTGCCGATATTGATCCCCCCGGAATTACACAACCAACTATGGCATCATAAATCAGATTTTCACGAATTTGGCTATTAATACTGACCAAATGTCTTTCAGATAACCATTCGAAAACCTTGATAAACATTTCCCGATTGGTTTTATATTCTCCATCTGCCGAGCTCACTTTTTTCTGGAAGTCAACCCGATCAGGATCAGTAAATCCGTCCAGTTGCATCAGGCCACAAATTGCTGCAACTTCAATTTCTCTTGGTTGTAAATTCTTTTTAAATGGTTCTGCCGACTGCGATCCAATCAAACCATGTTCATGCAGTAATTCATCGATATCTTCGTCACGTTTTTGCAAATAACTTGCTAAAACACCACGATAGAAAGGATCAATAACGTCATCCCCATCAAGCAAATGATTATATCGATTTAACTCATCTTCCTGCCGGGCCGTGAGGCCTCTTTTCTCTTTTAGAATTTTCAGGTGCTGAGCTTTTTCTTCCATTTCTGTCCGAACACGGAGATCCCGTTCGCCCAGATCCACTAACATTATGCGGTTCATGTTGTTACCTCCTCTAAGGCATTGAATTTCATTAGTGATTAACACTACGGTTCTGCCGTGTTTTGAGTCTTACGGTTTTATCCACCGTATTACTCGATTAGTAATACTGTCAAAAAACATTGATACCATCAGACTTTTAATTTGTCTTAGCCAGATGGTATTAACTCTTAACCAGCTACCATTAAATCAGCAGGTATTTTTAAATAATCATGTTCATTTAAGTTGCTTGATAACAATTTAAGTGCTGCCAATCCGTCAAGTACACCTGCACCGTAACCCTCTACACCTGCTACAGAAAAAGGTCGTGCCGATTGTTTTAAAATTGTCATCACCAGTGATGAACTTATGGGTAAAGCTCTGCGCTGAGCGTAGGAAGCCATCAATGCACAGACTGCTGCCACAAAGGGCGCTGAAAAACTGGTTCCAGTTACTTGTTGATATCCACTAAGTCCCGATGTCCACACTTTTTTTCCCGGCGCAGACAGCAAAACATGAGAACCGCGGGTACTAAAATGACAGGGCTCACCCAAGTCATCAACCGCTCCGACTGCTATCACACCCTTGTGAGCAGCTGGATAATAAGACTCCTGTTTGCCAGAATTACCGCTGGCTGCGACTAGAATGACGTCTCGCTTCAGGGCATAATTTATAACTTCTTCATGGGGAAGAGGATCATCAGGGCGCAATACAGATTTGGCTGTACCAAAACTCATATTGATGACTTTTACACCAAGATCTATAAGACGTTTCATACCAGCATCGATATTAGAAATCGCTCCGATCCCAATACGTTTTTTACCGGATAAACCTGCGCCTAACACTCTTGCCGGTGTTAAACCACATTGACCTATCCCGCCAGGAGGCAAATGAATTCCATGTGCGTGAAGAATGCCCGCGCAACCAGTACCGTGACCAACCTCGTCATAAGGTAATTCATCGTGGATCTGATTGTCACCTACCAACTGCATAGTACCGACCATGCTTTGGTCCAGATCAACAGTGTCAAAACCTCTGCGAATACTATCTTTCAGTTCAAAGTGATTACTAATCACACCTGTATCCGCAAGCCCCAGAACAACAGAGGGATCACCGGGTTCAAACCCTAATGCTTGCGGTAGATTAATTAGCTGCCTGGATCTCCAGGCTTCATCTTCATGAACAGGATCTGCAAAAAGAACATTATCAGTTTCATGAACAGGGCTTTCATAAGGAGTGATACAAATTCGATCCGCTTGAACGCTCTCAATCACGGGTATTTGTGCCAATGCATCAACCAGATCAGGCAGGTAAATATCGTTTTGCAGATCAATTCTCAGGATCCGAGCAACACCTGATAATTGTTCGAGTTCATCGTAGCGACGGGCACCTGTTACACCAGGTCGTTGTGCCGCTTTAACACGTGAATTATGCAAGCGAACACAGCGTGCTGAACCTGCAAAGTGCCGTAGTATTCGGTCAACGCAACCTCCATCGATCTTAGTCGCAGCATGGACACCATAGTGCTTGCAGGCCCTCAAACTAGGTAGATGTTCAGGCATTTCACCCAGCTTCAGGGTAACAAGCAGACGCCTTGGTACCGCATAAAGGTTGCCAGTATTGTTCATGTCTGGCCTCCTGGTATATTTTTGCTGAGATCTTCGCTATGTTCTTTAGACTCGCTTCCTACGTAGCCATCTACGAGTTGTATTTTCAAGCTCTCACCATTACCTAGCTCTAAAGTTGCATCAGAACCAAGTTGGCTAACAAGTGGCTCGAGTACCATTTCACCTTCTTTCAGCTCAACAATTGGTACTTCCCGATCTCCTGCTAATACCCGCAGTAGTTTGTTTTGATTAATTAATGGCGTACGCAAACGGAATCTGTTTGGTGCCGGAGTTCTGTTGGGAATGTTTTGTTTACCAATTGAGTCTGGCATACCCGGTTCTTTTGCCATTCGCGGTATTCTTGCTACTCGTGGATTTATTGCCACTCCTGGTTCCATTGGCATTCTTGGTTCTATTGGCATTCTTGGTCCCATTGGCATTCCAGGTTCCATTGGTATCCCTGGTTCAATTGGCGCTCCTGGATTTTTCACTGTTCGTGGATCTATTGCTACTTGTGGTTCTCTTGTAGTTCGAGGTTCCATAGCTCTTTGAGGTTCTATCGTTCTTCGAGGTTCTAGAGTTACTCGTGGCAGATCAGCAATTTTTAAAAGCTGTTGTAATCGGTTATGAGGGAATCGAGCTAAGCGAGCAATCACGTCAGTGCCAGCTGTCTTTCTTAGATCTGCTAATTGCTTGATATTACGCACACCAATTTTCTCTAAACGACGCTGTAAATCTTCACTTTCTTTGCTTTTACCCAAGGCATCGCCGAGGGACAATTTAGGATCTTCTACTTCAAAATCCATTGCATTTTCTTCAACCATGGATTTGGTTATGGTCGTTAATCCCAGTTTTATAGTGCTTGCTTCGCTATCACCAGGGCCCGCCGGTCTGATATAGATTTCATCTTCAAGTAATTGTACAAATGCACGCAAATCCAGAGAAATATCTTTTACTGCAAAAGTGAGAGGTAATTTTCCTACCCTTGCTTTTAATGCCATAGCTGCCTGTGCTTTATCCAACTGTTCTGTCAGGGACTGGATAAACATGTCGAAAGGCACACCGCTATCCTGAAGTAGTCGAGGTATATCAGAGCTCATAGCAGAACCTCCTCAACAGGTATTTCCTGCCATTCGATCTGTAACCTGGAAAAACCATCAAACCAGTGCTGGTCGTCAGACGCTCTCTGAACATCACCTTGAAGAACCACGCCGCCGTCACGAAAAATAATTCTCATATCAACCGGCAAAAGGATTTGCGCATTGGTTATACGCATATCCAGTGCAGGGTCACTAATAGCGCTGGTTAAACCCTGTTGTAACTCTTCCAGTAAAATGGCCAAATCACGTAACATTATTATTGGCCTCCTTTATCAGCAACTGGATTTGAGCCAGCTTGTGGATTGGTTGCGGGGGCTTGCGATGGAGCCACCGTTTGTTGTTGATTTATAGCCGGAGAATGGCGTTGGATCAGTGCGATACTGGCGGCGTCGGTAAGTTGATCCAGAGGTAAAGTTTCACTAACAAAATTGAGTTTTACTTCACCAAATAAATCAGCTCTTACATTAGATTCGTTTTGTGCATTAACCGCTAAGGTAGAGACCATAGTATTTCCTGTACTATAGGTCCTGCTGCCTCTTTGTCCCCAGTCCTGGGTAAGTGCCTGTTGCGGATCACTACCTACTGCATAATCTACTTTTGCGACATCTTGAGCGGTTGCTCTGAACATCACTTTGGCGGTAATGGATCCATCCCGAACTGCAACACGATTTATTCCAAGCATTACCATTGTTGCTAATAATTGCTGACGTTCCGCTCCGACCTTATTTCTCACCTGTGGAAGTAAACGTTCTTCCAGAGTTTCTGTGGTTAGCTCTTCTCCTTCCATGTCAAAATCAGCTAGCCAGTTCGGAGTTAAACCTTCAGCAGTAGGCATTAACTGGGGTTGCACTCCTCTATCCAGTTGTTGTTTTGTCGTAGGTAAAACAACAGCTACATCTCCCGCATATCTTTGTGCTAACCAATCTCTGGCCTGATTATCAGTAACATTATCTTCGGTAAACTGATCAACCGTTTTTGAAACCGAAGCAACCAAATCCGAGTAACTTTCCATTTGTCGAATTGAGGCATCTACCACAGCGTCAAAAGTGCCGTTTATTAACTGGGACACAAACCCTGGAAAATTAATTTCGTTAACCATTGCTCCTGCTTTGGCAGCAATGGTATCTGTTGCCTGTTTTTTCGGTGTTGGTACTTTTGCCTGGCCTTGTTCATTCTCTTCCGTAGCATAAGCTGTCACCAGCTGGCTATCGTCAAAGCCAATGACGGGAGGTGGAGGAGGAGAAAGGCTTTTGTGTGTCATAATGATTTCTTAGCGTCCCATTGACTCATTGTTCCCAACGACCAGTCATGTTGTAACGACCGTTACCAAATAAGTGAATATCTCGAATAGCAATCGAATCACTGCCAATAAATCTTGTGAAGCGATATTCAAGCCTGACTCTCATTGCTGCAAATTCTGGATTACTGCGAGGGTAGACAATGTTATCATCCATAATTTTTGCTTTGATAATCAGTCCCCAACCTACCGCATCATTGGTAGCAACGTTACTGATCATGACGTTACCCACACTTTTACCATTGTATTGCCAGTTAATTTCAAATCCTGCACTGATCTGATCTCCTGCAAGATTTTCCACATAAGGCCAGCTTGTAAGACGTATGACTCTTCCATCATGTGCAGGAGGCATGGGAGAGGGTGCTGTATCATTTGGATGTTTGAATCCCCGTAATTGGTCTAACTCCCACTTGATATCCCCCTGATTGTTAGTAATTCGCTCCATAACCGCTCCAGCTATCACAGAGGCTATGGCGACAGTTCCCGCTCCCATTGCTTGAGGGGCAGTCGTACTAAGTTGTTGCTGAAGCAATGGTTCAGGAGCAGGTGCCAATATCAATTGTTGATTTGCTTGATCAGATTGACTTGCTTGATCAGATTGAACAGTACCTTCCATTGAAAATGGTGCTGAAGTTACAGGTTGATAACCTGCAGGTACTCCCGCTGAATGCAAGATCTGATATTCAAGATGACCGCCAGAATTGTCGGTTCTTGCTTCATACATCGTTAGAAACTCAGAAAATGTCAGCTT
>JBFFIY010000048.1:0-30760 GCA_041556195.1 Enterobacterales bacterium | reverse complement strand
ATCGTGCTATAGGAACCATTGAAAAGATAAGGACAAAAGCCAAACAAATGAAAGTTAGGTGTTTGCACGGCATTTCAGCAGCTAGAGTACTTTATCGCTGCTCTAGCTAACTAAGTTCAAAAAATTAAACATATAATATTCTATCTCAATGAAGATTTTCGCACGTTTCAAAATCGGTCAAATCAAACAAATAAATAGAATTCCTAAAAAAGCTAGCCTTCGAAGCTAGAATTACCAGTCATAAATATAAAATTCAGTAAATATTTATTGACTAGACTTTTGTTGATTTTTTTTTTAGTAGACAGTCTGTTTAATTGGTTTAATTGTGTTAAATAAGACGCATCGCAACACATACAGGAAACGTGATCACAACGACTGCCGCCTGGGGTGCAGGTAGAATACCCAATGATACCAGCGTGTATGTGGTAGTTGAAATATCTAAAATGTGGGATGCGACTAGTCCAGCTGTTATTAGCGTCTATGATCTGTTACATAACACAGGTTTGGCTCCCCCTGATAGACTGCAACTTGGCGTCCCTGGGATCAGAGCACATTTCCGTGATTTATAAGCCAAACAAACTCCCGTTCAACGTGTACTCGATCAGTCTATAGGATTATTAAGGCAGGAAGTTGGATTACATCCAGTTAATGATTTGATTAAATTACCTCAATGGTATCGTATAGGCATGAATGGCATACGAGTTCAAAACCGAACAGGTGCAGCCTATTGGCCAGGACCATCAAATTTGCAAGTTTGGAATAACACTATTTTAGTTCCAGATCCTTTTGGACCTCGAAATGCAACAGGAGTAGATGTTTTTAGGGAAGATATTGAGACTAAATTCACAGCGCTTGGATTGACTGTAGTTTTTGTGGATTCCTGGGATTATCACCGTGCCGATGGTGAAACTCATTGTGGTACCAATGTTCGACGCACACCGCCTTTAGCAATGCAGCAGTGGTGGAATGATTGGCCAATCAATTAGGTTCTGAAAAGAATAAGGATAGTTAACCATGAGAAATCGAATTTTAATTCTATTGCTACTACTAGCTGTGTTCATAGCCATTATTATTAGTATTAATCGTTCTGGAACACCTGGTGGAACGACACCAGGGGGTTCTACTCCTGGAGGGCCAACAACACCTGCTCCTCCCATTGTGCCAACGGGAATTCAAGTACTTGATGATGCGGTGAGTACTTATTTCAATCGCACTTTTTTAGAGCAAAGTGGAAGTTGGTCTTCGCAGCCAGCTGTTTTACAACGCACAAGCAGACTAAGCTCGTCTTCAGGAGCACAGGTGTTGCTTGATATGGTAAATAACAACAACCAGGCATTAGTTTCAATCAACTGACTCCAACACAGGCTCAATCTCGTCAGTTACAAGGGACAGCCCTTTCTTTTTTAGCCGATAACCCTGATGTCAGAACAGCTGCCACTATTAGTCAATTACTAACAGATGATAAAATTTGGGATCCCTGGCGAGCAGCTTTGGTTTTGGCCGCCACACAGGACACTCAATATTATAATCAAATTAAAGATGTGTTAGATGCGGAACCACAGGGTTTTGCTGGTGGTCAAGCAGCATTAGCCCTGGGAAAATTGGGTGATCCCCGAGGAGCAGATCTATTGGTAGATTTAATGGATCAGCGTTACGGTACTCGTGAATACAATCTGGCACAATCGGCATTACTACAACTTGCTGCTGTTGGTGGCTTATCTTTTACCGCAGTAGTTGATGGTGCTTTCCAGCTTGTTAGTTATCAACCAAGTGGTAGACGCACCACTACAGGTACTACCTGGCAATTAGATGATCCTGAACGAGTCGCTTACATACGCATGTCAGGACTGGCCATACTAAATTCCATTGGTCGTAGTGCTGAAGCAACCAGACTGACACCCTTGATCCCTGGACTTACTTTATCTGCTGATGATTTGATTTATGCCCAACAAACCATTGTATTTATGAATACACGTTAGCACTAAAGAGTCCAGGTTACTTATGGATGACTGGCCATTTCCCATATTTTTCAATGACAGACTAAAAATTTCCTCCCATTTTTATTGAGCAGTATCAACAAAAATAGGAGATAGCCACCAGAATAATTCTTGCGAAAAAGGAAAATATTCTTGCAAATAAGTTTACCATTCCTGAATCAGAAAACCGGTTGGATTCCTCCGCCCTGGACCTTCTGAGGTAGCGCTGTCTTTGTAAAAAAAACCGCTGCTGCCATCGAATTTTATTAGAGCGCTGAATCCGTTTGAGTGAAGTATGTTTCTGTAATGTTTACAACTGAGCCAATTGCGTACATTGGTTCCTGGATTAAAGATTGCGTAGGCTACACCCCTGCGTATCCCAATCAAAGCGTGGCGGTTAGCACGGCATGCACCGTTATTGATATCGAAGCCAAACCCCTGGCTTAGTGGCTCGCGAGTACGGCCGTTCTCAATTAACAAGACACCACACCCCATAAAGCCAGATATGCCCCTGCCAAAACGGGCAAATACCTGTTTTAAATTGATGGCGCCGGAACGTGCCACAATGATTTGACCTCCTTTGATCACAACTGCTCCCGACTTTGAGTCGCAGGTCTCGTTCGCCTCAACGAGGTCATTGCGGATGATCATTCCCTTAGAAAAAGGCATTGCTCTACCTTGGTATTGAGGCCAATAAGAGAAGGTACCATTTATTACTGTCGATTTGTTCGCTCGCACTGAAACTCGGTCGAGTGTTGGACTACGCCCATTATTTGGATGTGCCCCAGGACTTGAATTCAAGAGGTACATCGACCGGATAGGGCGAACCAGTATACCCTTGTTATTGATCGTGCTTGGAACGTTCCAGTTTGGTGGAGAGCCTGTAGTGCTGTTTTGTGACGTCAGTATTACAGCCTGTGCGTTAGTGCTGAAGGATATAAAAACCAGTATTGAAGTCGAGATAATTGAGCATAATAGTCGGAGAGGGTTTACCATTTTCATGTGTACTCCTTTTTTAATTTGTAGGAATTCAGCGCATTAATTTAATGCTGAATGACTGAAATTCAATAATTTGAAGTATGATGTGCATAGTTCGATAAGGCCAACTTAAACAATCAACTTCTGTAATTTTTCATATTATCAATAACTACTTAATACCTGAGATGCAACAATCATTGTTTTGTGCTCCTGGAACAGATCCTTTCAGCCAACAACGTGGGCGAGGGCCCTGTATGGTATTGGGCTTGACGTAGGTCCAGGCCCTACAACCTGGCTTTTTGTCGCAGGCCGCTTTGCATAAACGTGGATCAGACGCCTGGAGATCGAATCCCTGGCTCAGATCACCGCCAGGGCGATCCGTGTTGTGCTCTATACAACTTGGCGCGAAGTAGTAACCATACTGTGGATCCAGACGCATCATCTGTCTCGCTTCATCTGCATTATTCGCACCTACCACCGTAACCGGCTCCTTCATACCGCTATGTTCACTCTTACATGATAAAGTAACATCGGCATTGGCCGATCCAGCCGTAAAAACAAATGTGAAAATAATCAAAAAGTAACTTAAACGTTTCATTTTTTCTCTCCTTTGTTATATCAGATAATGTCTCATACAATTGCTCGTTCAATGCTAAGCCTTAAGATGCACTGGTCAACCACAATTATCCAAAGACACCCATACCGATTCTCAGCCAGTGAGGCCTTTATTGAAACAGGTGTCTACCCTTGTAAAAAGTTATCCTGTTTTTCTCCTTATCGGCTTGAAGCAGATTTCTATTCCTAAAGCTCTTAACAATGCATCGACGCAATCACAGCTGAATCATATGTCGGACTATCTATAAAATTGCCGGCTCCGAAAGAGCTTCCCATAAGCAAAGATCCGTAACCAGCTGTAATTTTTGAATAGTCGATAGGCAAAAGGACAGGAAAACCTTTGACTGAAAGTTTGCTTCCGTCATCCACATTGACAACATCTCCAGTGTTTTCTGATCCGTAGTGGGCAAAAGGAGTGACAATGTCTTGATAGAGGACTCCCCAAAGGCCTTCCTTACCCAGTTTCACTGCTGTATAACTTTGTGAAAATTCCTGATCCCAATTGAAACTCAGCATAATGACACGGTTAGCTTTTCGTAACTCTTTCGTTTGAGTTTTGTCTGGAAAGTAAAGGGCATAGTCATTGTTGATCTTATTGATATCAAAACCTTCAATTTCACCGATCAGTGCGTCTATCACAGACTCATTTATATCGGAAATCTCTTTTAATGAAATGGAGCCTGTAGTCATTGACAGGATTGTTTCTTTTGACGATACATGACGAGATCTCAAAGGTTGAATGAGACCATTTTTTCCGAAAATCAACTGGTAGCGTCCAGCAAGTTGTAAGAACAATAGCTTTGGTTCATGCCGTTCCCCATACCTGAATACAGGATAGTATGGAGACTCTGGATGTTTTGCATAGAACTGCGTGATGTCAGGTGTGTCTTTGACAGCTTTTGTCAGATCGAAATAAAAACGAGGTGTGGAAGTGTATTCTCCACTTGATAGTCTTAGGGGGGTGAATATTAGTTCTTTCAACCCGGCAAACCTCAAACTACTATTCGTTTCAAAGAAAAATGGCGCATAACCACCCGGTGCATCTCTCCAAAGATGCATGACCTCGGGTTTTAACAGGTATTTTATATAGTGAAAATGATCTATATCCTCACCGAGTGTTACATAAAGTTCGGAAGTATTGTCAACGTACATATGCTGTGCATAATCATGCAAGAGTGTGGCACCTATATCTTTGCCTGCAGACATATGGGTCGTGACCATCTCATACCCTTTCCGGGAAAATTCATCATGAAATCGATCTATGTTGGTGGCGAGCTGCTCAGAAATATTGCTGATAGTAAAACTACTTATGAACCTGATGTAATCGGCAAGCTGTCTAAACAAATTAATAACTAACAAAACTTTAGTTGCATTTGGATAGATATCAATTTGCCCCTCTTTTTCTGGCAAAGCAATTTTACAGGTGCGAAGGGAGGGAATAACTGATTCGTAAGACTCTGTTTCATAACCACTCACGAACATATCTTCGATCCTTAAAAGATTTGAGTTGCTTGCGGAACTTTTGTCTGCCAGTATTTCATCCTGATTTTTCAAAGCATTCAGTTCTTGTTCATATGTTTTATATTGACTCGCATTCTTATTTATTTCAAGGGCTTCATTTGTTTGGATCTGCTCATCATCAAGTAGTACTTCTATTGATTTTTCATCTACATCCTCATTAATTTTGTTGATGGAGTCTTTAACTTTATCTTTCTTTATATCTTTCTGATATTCCTTCCAGTCGGCATATGAAGAAAAAACGCTATCAGGAGGTCCTAAATGTTTTTTCTTTACCTCCGGTATATCCAGGAGTTCAACTTTTGGTGACACGGGTACACTCAGGTTCGGAACACTTAATGCTTTATCCTGAGCATCAAGAATTGCCTTGATACTTGTGGCAAAACTATTTATATCGACAACATCGGCAGGTCTCGTATGGGCTTCTATTGATAGGTTTTTCATTTCACTGGCCCAACCGTTCTTTTTAGCGTATGAGGCTGAAGTTCCTGCTTCAATTGAGAATTTAGATGGGAGTCCGCCATTCAATGAAGCTGCCACTCCCACACGCGACTCCTGATTACCACTACTTTCATCAAACTCAAGCGTGCCATAACCATATGCATAGTTAGAAAAATGGAGCTTTCTGACAAAATGTGTGCCCACATGTGCATAAAAATCCCGAACGGCATGGGATATTTTATTCTTTAGAATTACCATGTTTGCATACAGGATCGGTTGAACAACCTTATCTTTTTCAAAAATTTTGTATTGCTGCAGGAGAAAAGAGAAAATTACCTCCATTTTTGTGAGTAGCTGAATATTGCCGTAAATATTTCGCTGGTTCCAATTGATTAGACCAGATTTTTCATATCCACCAAAAATCAGTTCATTAATATAATGCTTACCCTCGACACTTTTCTCCTTATAGCTGATATATCGTTCAACTTCTGTTTCGTCCAATTCATTACCGATCAAGAAGGGGGTCAAATCATACCCTGCTATAAGATCCCTGGTATTGATTGCATAATAGGAACCATGTTTTCCACGTTGCATCGAAACATAGATATTACCATCTGAATTTGCCAGTGACATAGACTGTTCACAGTGTGCAGCTGTTGATGCCCCAATAATACCAGCGAAGTTCGCCGAAGCTTTGATATCAACTGAAACGGTATTTGAGTTGCATGCAGCATTCTTATTACTGGTCATAAGAATGCTCAGATCATCTTGAGAGGCGCTTTGGGGATTTAGATCGAGTAAGCCGATATTTTGAAGGTTTTTCAAGTTAAAGATCGGTGTGTTGCTATAGGTTGAAGGAATGGAATTAATGATCGTACCCAAAACGAATGTTGGTACTGAATCATTATCGATTTTATTGCCGTCTGGAGAAGTTGACAATCGATGAATATCTCTACTATCAAATCCCAGTGTTGTTTCCAGGGTAGTAAATTTCATTTTCGATTCCTCGATGTTTTAGATTTTATAGGATAAAAAATATAACTAATATGCATGTAAATTATGTAGGGAAATTGGAAACAATAACGCCCAATTCAGTGACAATTGAAGTGCAGCATAAATTGTTCCACTGCAATTGATTGTTATATGTGAATAGCTTCAAAGCGGACACCATTTTTTCATTGTTTCAGGCAAGTATGTGGATACCTCAAGTATTCTTGTCATTTGGTTTCAAAACCTTAACCCGCTATATGTACCTCACCGAGCTCTACAAATGGTAAATGATTGCAACAAAACTGAGGTTTTCCACGGAGAACTGTAGCCCGTAAAACCCTGTTTTTTAATTGGGAACAGAGAACAATTGTGATGATTCTTAGAGAGAATTCTTCCCTGACGGCGTACCCACATTTGTTTTTGGGAGTATGACCTTAATACAGAGATAATGACAAATGAGATCTGAAAAAGAAGTGGATAAACATCTACCATGATGATATTCCTATATGTTACCTATAACCATGTTAATAGATGAACTTCTGTTCCTGAAGTGCGATGGAGGAAAAATTATACAAATTTAGCTATCACTAAAGCAAGCATATTCCCTAAGCACAAATCATGGGTAATGTATAAAGTTAAAGTAAACCTATAATAAAGAATCAAAAAAGACATTGACCTAAATCAATTTTCGCGGGAATGATTGAAAGCAGAAAAATACAAAAAAAAGCTGACCACGATTGTTCTATTAACAACCATTAATAGAAGATTGTTTGGACTAGCATTTATGTGATCAAATCTTTAAATTTCATGCGTAATTTTTTGAGAAACTTAATGAGGTTGTAGGTGAGTTCTACAAAACTTGTCATACCGCAACTCTGACAAAATTTACCCATAGAACTTCTGGTTAAGCGATTCATTATGTTTTTTTATCATGTCCTGTTCCCAATAGCGTTGCATTTCATAATATAAAAATGATGCAGTCCAGGTAATTAAAAGAAGTCCGGTTAAAGATTCAACTCCAACAAGGCTGGTTCCTTTATTTTTTGAACTGTCGCTATCGACTTATTTAGGGCTTCATTGATCATTGATAAACATATTGAGTTTGGCAATATTATTAGCTTTATACTATAATTAGTTGAAGTACTAAATGTCGATTTGGCATCTAAATAAATAGCTGCATATGAGGGGTTACAAATACCTTTGTTATTCAATACCCTGGCTAAACCAGCACAACTGATCTGAGTATAATCAAATAATTTATCACATGAGGAGAAGGGAAATGTCTATAGGTGAAATCTGCAGCAGGGATGTAGTGTATATTGAAAAGAATGAATCTATCTTTAAAGCTGCACAATTGATGCGTCAATGCCATGTTGGAGACGTGGTGATCACTGAAGTACGTGAAGGAAAACTTATTCCGATTGCGATGTTGACTGACAGAGATATTGTTATTGAAGTATTGGCGGAAGGGCTTGAGCCAAAGGAGGTTTTAGTCAAGGATATTATGAGCCAGTTTTTGGTGACCGCTAACGAGAACGAGGACTTATTTGATGTTTTACATAAAATGTGTAATAAAGGTGTAAGGAGATTGCCAGTTGTCAACGAAACAGAAGAATTGTTAGGTATTGCTACTGTTGACGACATCATAGATGTAATTGCCGAGCAGTTGACCAATGTGGCAAAATTAATAAGCAGGGAACAGCGACGCGAGCATATCTTTCGCGATCAGCAACCTGGTCAGGTTTAGAGCCTGTATCAACTTGTGTGGGTAATATCATTGCGTTTATGAATTCAAACGTTTTTCTCGTATTGCTTTCAAGTGTTCTACGTGTTCTATAAGTGAGTCAGTCGTTTCCTTAAGCAACTCTAATTCTTCAATGCTCAAGTCATCGAGTTGCTCAAGGTTATATTCAATTGTTTCTATTATTCGTCTTGATGGACGCTGCAGTGGGCGCATAAAATAACCGGTAACTGTAGCAACTATTGCACCGAAGAACAGCATCGAACCGATAACTATCCATATTGCGCCAAGCAGTTCCGATATCCCGTTTACCGGCATATCCGCTATGCCTGCCGTCGAAAAGGCAGCGACACCCCAGTACAAGGCTTTTCCATATGTTGTTATTTTCGTGTCTGCAGCACCACTTTCACCAAAATATATGCCAGCCGAGAATAGTAACCATAAGATAACCAATAGAAATGTCATCTTAACGACCGGGGTGTGTAAGATGATATCCTGAATAAACCTTTTACTCCGACTTTTCATGTTTTTCTTTTTCAATTTTTAGCGCCTTTTTCTGGAACTAACGTTTAATTGTGCATATTCAAGTTTTGTTTTATAGAACAGATCCTAGCCTTATTTTTCGAATTTAAATTAATCAAGAATTTCCAGGGAGCCTGGGCATATAGCATTGGACAACTATTGCAGTGATCAAGTTGTTTAATCATGTTGCTTCTCTTTCTTTTTATTTTGTTTGTCGTGGAATTCAGGATATAGTTTGTTAACACATTCTGGACAAATACCATGACTGAATTGAGCTTCCGAATGTTTATGAATATAACTTTCAATTTGACTCCAATAACCTTTGTCATTACGAATTTTTTTACAATTTGCACAGATAGGGAGCATTCCTTTTAATACTTTAATCTTGTTTTCGGCTTTACGTGCCCTTTGTTCAAGCCAGAAAATGATAAGAGCCAATGATAAAAAAAGAAAAAGTGTGATTGAAATCAGGCCGAGCACAATCATTCTTGTCGTGTAAAACGTTGCTAGTGCTTCATTTTCGTCAACCTCAGTAGTCAACCCGTATTCTAAATCTGCATTCCATAACCATGCTCCTAGAACAGTCACACCTCGATAGTCACGATATCCCTGAATATTAACTCCTTCATCTCCTGAAACAGCGCTTTGAGCCATTAAAGTAAGAGGTTGTTGGCTTTGTGTAACGGAAGGTATATAGCCTTCAAGCATATTTCCACCGGGATCACTGAAGCGTATATTTAAGATCCCTTGCTCTTCTTCCTGAATCAACTCGATTTGATGCAGCTGATCATTAAATCGACTATTTGAAATCAGAAGCCCTGATTGGTCAAAAGCATAAGTTTCTCCAGTTTTACCAATCCTCCTTACTTGAGTGAGACGGGTAAAGTCATGGCTAGGGACAATACGCAAAGTAAGAACAGCCAATACCTTGTCTTTGCTTTTTATAGGTGCAGCGAAAAACATAGTAGGAGGTTTCTTCGTAGACTGATGTTGTAAAGGAACATCAGAGTGAATAGGAAGTACAAATACTGTTTCTCCATTGAAAGCCTTTTGCAATAGATCAGGCCGTTGTTTTGCGATTAGATTCGTAACACCGATATTAGCATCACGCATTGAGCCGATGTTGATATTATCAGGAGTAATAATAAAGAACCCGATATCATCAAGTAAATCACGTTTAGTGTCAAAAAATATTCTGAGACTTTTTAATGATTGGCTCCTGAGGAGTTCTTGTGGTGTTCTTGATACTTCAATATGTTGATAAACAAGGAAAATAAGTTCAGGATCTCTGGATAACTGTCTCAAATAATTTTTCTGATCTTCTATCCAGATAGTCTGAGCTTCTTGCGTTGACTGAACTACGATTTTTAATGCGTTACCAATATCCTCTCTTACTTGTTTTTCAATCTCTTTAAGAGCCAAATAAGCTATAAAGGATACTAGAGCTAAAAAATTTCCAGTTGACCAAAGTACATTTCTAAAAGTTTTATTAGATTTGAATTGCATAGAGAAACCACAAAATAAGGTTTAATTAATAAATAACGCGTGTGCATTTACTCTTCGCATTAATTTTCTGGCTAACAGCAAACCAATAGTGTGCAGCTTTACCGATTGAACTGCTTGATGTAACAATATTGGTTGATAGTTTTTTGCTAAAAGGAGGGGCGATTAAACTTGTTTGAGTTCATCAAATAATTTGAATTTTGACCACCCTGATAACTTTACTCTTTTTATTTTGTATTCAATTCTGTGTTAAACATGGCATGCTTTCTCATAATACGCAAGTTTAAGTCCAGGTGGTCAGAGTTGTTTGTTTTTAGAGGTAATTATCAAGAAATGAAGAATTAAAATTACTATTAAATATTAACGGAATATCCATCACTTGTCTCACTACTACGATTATATTCTTATCCTGCGCCGTGCCAACCTAATCCATTGAATAATAGAGTGATTACCTGAAAAGGTACTATGGGGCACCCAAAAATTTAACCACTTTGGCTTTCGAGTTATAGGGGGGCGTCATTGGTTGTTTTACTCTGGTTCATCAAATTGAAAGAAATAAAATTGTATAATATAGACTCCATAAATTACTTCACTTCGACTATCAACTAATGCTTTCCCATCCTCATTGTTAAGTCCGATCATATGCATTGTAAAATAGACTTGGTTACTTAGGATCTTCAAGTTACAGGATATTTCCAGAACCATTAAGGTTCATAGTCAATTACAATTAGTAACCCCGATTAACATAAAAACAATTACAATACTTCATGAGGCGTAGGTTTTATGCTGCATACAACTTACTTCCAACATTCCCAATTCTCAGGAGATTATCATGAAAATACTCGTTACAGCCATATTGGCAGGTTTTACAGGTTTAGCAATAGCAGGCGAAACGGTCGTATATACTACTGAAGCATATTGCGAATTAGATAAATATAATTCGGGCGTTTATGGTCAGGCCTACACCAAAGCCTATGGAGATAAACTTGGTACCTTGCCAAGCAATCAACTTTGCTCAAAACTCCTAAAAGAAAAGTTTGCTTCTGTTGAAAAATTTGATGGTAGGAAAAAATGGAATTACAAATTTAATCTTGCTTCCAGAGGTTCTGTACAAAAATTACCAGAGAAAACAGTAGCTATGTTAAGGGAAGCTGGTATTTATCATTTTGATATTTAGGTACATCGTCTTAATGTTACGAACGATATTAAACGAGACGAAATCAAAATTTGTATTTTGATATTTTGTTAACCTCGCTCACAAATGTGAGCGAGGTGTTAGTCTTTCACTTGATTTTTGCAGAGCATCTCAATCTTGTTTTGATAATTTATACCTACCAACTTGAAGCTGGAAGATTGAATATTGAGATGTCCAGTTATATTCGTAACTGAAGATTTTTCATTCTGAGTTTGTGAAAAACAATTTCTTGGGAAATTCTCATTTTGCAGTGTTGATTATCTTTGCACGTCTAAAAATTTTTTAGTATGGGTACCAAAACCTACAAGTTGGTTGGGGTATTGGCCAGTTTCTGCAATCCACATCCGCTCGTATGCATCGAGAGCTGCGCCATAAAAGGAGAGCTTTTGCTGCCACTCGGCATTTTCCACTCATTAAATTTTTGAGTTGTAGCATTGTATTGGCCTAGAAATCCGTCAGCATAATCAACATACCAGATATTATTATCAGCAGCGATCTCTAATCGGCGTGGTCGAGCACCTTTTCGAGGTAACTCAAATTCAGAAATTTCAAAAGATACGGGATCGACTGCAGCGAACTTATTGGTGCCAACCAGCACTTCCCAGGGTTTATTCTTCTGATCCATTTTAATTCCATACGGGCGTGATCGGGATGTCTTGGCTTTAACAAATCTGACTTTGCCGGTTTTAGTTGCCAGATGAGCAATAACGTTACTGTGCTGGGCGGTGAACCAAATGTCGTTGTTTTGGTCAAAAACCAGAGTATGAGGATCTTTTATTTCATCTGGCATTGGAAACTGAATGATTTTTCCTGATGCTGGATCAAGCTTGCCTATGTGGGCATTTTGGTTTCCCGCGTACCAGACAAAACCTTGAGCATCAACAATTAGATTGTGAGGATGGGAACCTTCTGGCACAACATATTTTTTAAACTTATCGGTTAAAGGATCAAAGCTGGCAATATAGTTTCCTGACTGACCGCAAAACCATACCTTTCCTGAACTGGCGACAAAAGGATCACGAGGACGACCCTCCCAGGGAACTTTCCAATCTTTTATTTCAATCAATCCAGATAAACTATCAGCTGCTAACTGACTGGTGAATAGCAGGGGTGTTATCAATAAAAAGAGGAATGACATTTTCGTACACATACTGCCTCCTTGGAAATAATCCTGAAAAATCAAATTGTAGATACCGATAAAACATATAAGTTGAGATGATAATTGTCAATTATCTAACTCTCTGACATTGTGTAAGTAGCACATAAAATAGTGTCTGTTCCTGATATCACTAATATCGACTTTTTTAGTCCTTGATGTATAGTATGTAAGAGAGGAATATGTAAATAATCCCAACCCATGCATCGAGTTTGGATTAAACTCTCAATGAACTAAAAGGTAAGGAATTACCTATGGAAAGACTTTTTTTTGCCCTGACACTTTCTGCAAAACAGAAACTGGAACTTGAATATTGGCGCGATCAAAATTTTCCACTCTGGCCCAAAGCAGTTCCGGCGGCAAATTTTCATATCACTTTAGCATTTCTTGGCCAGCAAGAAATGCAACTACAACAAAAATTGCTGGAGGATGCCAGGGATATTAAAGGCGCTTCATTTGAGTTAACTATGAACCAACTTGGCTTTTTTTCTAAACCTTCGATTTTATGGTTGGGGCCCACACAAATACCATCAGAATTGTTACAACTGGTTGAAAAACTCAATCTTCTTGCCAGAAAATATTCTATAGCCATTCCACAACAGGTTTACCGGCCCCATATCACTCTCATTAGGGATATTAAAACGCCCCCACCTGCTCCTGTTATACCCATTGAACTCAAACTTAAATGTAATAGTTTTAGCCTGTTTTGCTCACGCTCAACTGATCAAGGAGTGAGATATCTGGAAATTGATAGCTGGCCTTTAAATAATCGAGAACCCTAAACCAGGTAATTTACTGATTATCATGGACCAGAGACAAAAAATCTCTTTCAAGTAATGCACTGTCACCGAGATTTAGCTCTACCAATCTTCGCAGGTGGGTAATGCTATCCAGATCGATATGTACGCACTTAAGTCCCATCTGCTGGTCTTCGTGATGCATTAGCTCCACCTCCATTGAGATGGCCTTTCCATCTTCACTGAGCGGGATATCCAATTGATAATTGGCACCAACCTCCAGATCGTCTTGAGCGGATAGTTTTAATAAAGCGCCATGAATTGAAAGGTCAATGATCTGGCACTCAATTTTTCGTCTATTGACGGTTAAGGTTGCTATCGTGTTAAAAGTGACTCGGTTAAAGTGTCTGCGGTCGTCCGTCATATTGATGTACTCTACGATGTTTCTTACTGAAATTTGATATATTTAATGTAGCACATAAGATTGGAGTGTGCTTTTTACCTGATGATTTTGTTGGTTTTGTTGGTACCACTGGTCAGAGATAAGAGTAGGGCAGAGGTGTATCAGAGAATTTTGCAGGACAGCCAACCTTATTTTCAAGCTGTATGCTTCGTTAAGGTTATCAACTTATGGGTGTCCCATTATTCCCATCCCATTATTCCCATTATTCCCATTATTCAATCCATTATTCAATCATGTTATTTGTTTCTTCGAGATTCTTGCTCATAAATCCTCCTATAATATAACTTGTACAGCCATAAGTCGCTCCATAAAGGTTGTCGACTTAAGGCTGTACAAGTTATTCCACTATATTTTATTATAAATTATCTTCTTTGAGCTTTTTGACCAAAGATTTTTCGGTTTTTTTAACAGAGCTTGTTTGCAATTTTTTTTCCCTGGGTATCGCGTCAATATTCCCTGTATGTTTTACTTGATGAGCATTTTTGCAAGCCCCTAGTGTTTTATAGGCAGGAATTGTTCCATCATCAATGTTGAACTCTATACACTTTTTTAGTGTCTTGCTGTAATAAGCCCCAGTTTTCGCAAATAATTGAGTTGAAAGTAAACTAATTACTAATATAAAAATAAATTTATTCATTTTAAAGTCCCTGTGTTTTTGAAGTAAGAGATTTCAATGTAGAATTAATATTGTGAATAGACGCTGAACGAATTTGTAATTGGCAAAATCAATTCAGAAAATTAATTTTTTGCACACAAAACACTCAACCTCTAACCAACAACAAAACCTCATCAGCCAATTGTCCTAAATCCATTTCACCACCACTTTTAAACCAACTAACTGTCCAGCTGATCGCGCCTGTAAGCAATCGTCTAAGGATGAAGGCATCATTTGAGATCCAACCCTCTTTTATACCTGCCTCAATGACTTCCATCCATATGGCCTCATATTCTTCTCTGAGTGAAAGAATGTCTTTTTGGTTGTCTTTGGAAAGGCTGCGCCATTCGTAGACCAGTACGGACATGGCTTCAGTCGTTACGCCATTAACTGATTTTAGTTCGCATAAAATCAAGGCGCGTAATTTATCTTCGGTAGATGAGGCGTTGTTTAATGAGGCACGCATTATGGCCAGGTTATAGATAATCGCTTCCTGCATGATCTCCTTTAAAATGTCTTGTTTGGTTTTAAAGTGATGGAAGATGCTGCCGGATTGTATGCCCACTTCACTGGCCAGATCACGCATGGTGGTTCTTTCAAAGCCCTTTTCTTTAAACAGATGGGCGGCTTTCCAGAGAATTCGGCCACGGGGGCTTTGGGGATCGGTGAGTTTTCCTGTTTCTATAAGAGTATTTACTTCTTGCACTTTTACACCATGAGATTTGATTCAGGTTTTTATCAAGTTAAATTGTTTTTTTACCTATGAAACTGAGTGTAACTGTAAAAATGGCACTTTACAAACCAAGCGCTTGCTTGGTATGGTTGTGTAGCTAACATATTCAAAGAAGCTATAGTTAGATATAAGTTTTACTGTCCAATAAACAAAAAGAATGAAAGAGTCTCGAAAGAATTATGACTGACAAATCAAAACAATCAGTTCGAATTGGTTGCTCTTCAGGTTTTTGGGGGGATACTGAGACAGCGGCAGCTCAGTTGGTAAGTTCCGGGGATATTGATTATCTGGTGGCCGATTATCTGGCAGAAATCACCATGTCTATTATGGCAGGTCAAAAAGCTAAAAATCCTCAAGCTGGTTATGCAACGGATTTTGTCACCAGCATCATTCCTCCTTTGTTAGCTGATTTAAAGAAAAAAAACATCAAGGTGATTAGCAATGCTGGCGGTGTTAATCCGCTTGATTGTCGAACGGCTTTAGTTCAGGCAGCTAAATCTCAAGGTATAGATTTTAAAGTCGCTGTGGTTTTAGGGGACAATATTTTAAGTTCTGAACGGGATCTAACTGAGTTCAATTTGCTTGAAATAGATACAGGTGAAGCTCTTCCTGATAAGTTGATGAGCTTTAATGCCTATCTTGGCGTGTCAGGAATAGTGGCGGCTTTAGAGGGCGGAGCCGATATTGTGATCACAGGTCGAGTGGTGGATAGTGCTTTGATTTTAGCTCCATTAATATATGAGTTTGGCTGGTCAATGACTGACTACGATAAGTTAGCTCAGGGTAGTCTGGCAGGTCATATTATTGAATGTGGAGCACATTGTACCGGGGGTAATTTTACCGACTGGCAAGCTGTGGCCGATGGTTATTTTAATATGGGGTTTCCTATTGCAGAGATTTACCCAAATGCAGATTTTATTATTACTAAACCTGTACAAACAGGCGGTCTGGTAGCAAAAGCCACCGTTGCTGAGCAGTTAGTTTATGAAATTGGCGATCCTTCCGCCTATCTGTTACCCGATGTGATCTGTGATTTTACTCAGGTGAAACTCGAACAGCTTGAAGAGGACCATGTGAAAGTAACAGGTGCTACAGGTTTGCCTCCAACCAATTTTTATAAAGTATCAGCTACCTATCTTGATGGTTTTAAATGTATTGCAACCTTTCTATTGGGTGGGATTGAAGCCGCTGGAAAGGGGCAGGTAGTTGCAGATCATATTATAAAAAAGACCTCGCTAATGTTTGCTGCTAAAGGTTTTTCTGATTATAGCTCGGTGAATATCGAACTTTTGGGTACTGAAGCGACCTATGGTGCTCATGCTGGCAATATGAATACACGTGAAGTGGTGGTTAAGATAGGTGTGACTCATCAGGATAAACGTGCTTTGGTGGTTTTTTCCAGAGAAATAGCCCAGGCTGCCACGGGCATGGCGCCAGGTATTACCGGAATTGTAGGTGGACGGCCACAGGTAATGCCTAAAATTCGACTTTTTTCCTGTTTGATCCCCAAACAAGTCATAGATGTAGTGGTGGACATTGGTGATCTTCAGCAAGCGGTTTCTATTGAAGTTTCTGAGCACAATCAAGATCTGCCCGTGTTAAAGCCCAACCCGCAAGCTTCTCAGCCTGAATCAAATGGCACCGAACAACTATATGAAAGCAGGGTGCCACTAATTAAACTTGCCTGGGCGCGTAGTGGTGACAAGGGTAATCATGCCAATATTGGTGTTATTGCCAGAGAGGCGAGTTATCTGCCTTATATACGTAATGCGCTAACTGAGTCTGCTGTAGCCGAGTATTTGAAGCATTTACTCGATTCTGAAACCGGTAGAGTTATTCGTTATGAGTTACCCGGTATTCAGGCTCTGAATTTTTTACTTGAAAATAGTTTGGGGGGTGGCGGCATTGCCAGTTTGAGAATGGATCCTCAGGGAAAGGCTTTTGCTCAACAGTTGTTAGATTTTGAGATAGGTGTTCCTGAGTCCTTGGCGAATGAGCTTATGTCTTCTGGCAAGCAGCTGCCTGACTCTTATAACTCTTAATAACAAAACCAATGAGAATGCATAAATGACTCATAATAAAATGTCCAGCCAAATTAAACTATTTAACTCTGGATAAGACAGGTTAATTACATTAAATATTTAAATATCAACAAGCTATACCCTAAAGACAGCTATTGAATTTCATAAGTATGGTTAGTATCGACTGATTCGTTTATAATAGTCGAATCGAACGATTATGAGGTTTTTCTTATGCAAGCACTATCGGCCAATGATGCCAAAACACAATTTGGTGATATGTTAATGAAGGTGCAACGAGCGCCAGTTCAAATCAACAAGAACGGTAAGCCGGTAGCTGTTGTGATTTCTGTAGAAGAATACGAAAGCATGGAAGCATTAAAGCTGCGCTTGTTGCAATCCAGAGCTGCTAAAGCGAAAGACGATATTCGCGATGGTCATACCGTAGATGGGGAGCAGTTTTTTGATGAGTTAGAAGCCGGTAAATATGACTAATGGATCTGTTTATCGACTAACAGCAGACGCTCAAGCCGATCTCATTGATATTCGTTGTTATACATTGAAGCAATGGGGAGCAAAGCAATCACAGAAATATTTCTTTGAATTAAGGCAAACTTTATTAGTTTTGTCTGAAACCCCAACTATTGGAAAACTTCGCCTGGAAGTTGGAGATGATGTATTCAGCTTTCCATACGTCAGTCATGTAATTTATTACACGCTAGATAATCAACAATTGGTCGTGTTCGGTGTGTTACATAAAAGTATGGTACCGCTTCTTCATCTGGAAGACCGAAGCACAAATTGAAAACTTTATTTGTTTAAGGTTATTTAACACTGAAGAGTAATTTTTATGCCTGCTTTACAATCCTCTATCGAAACGCATTCCCCAGAATTTCAACAGAATAAAAAAGCGATGCTGGCTTTTGTGGATGAGTTCAGAAATATTGAATCCAGAGTGATTGAAACGGCTCAGAAGGTTAAAGACAACTTTCATAAAAAAGGAAAACTGCTTCCCTGGGAAAGGATCCATTTATTACTTGATCCTGCCACGCCATTTGTTGAACTTTGTTCTCTGGCGGGGTATCAGATGCATGATGATAAAGATGGCTCAATGGCAGGTGGCGGTATCATTTCGGGTATTGGTTATATATCAGGTGTGCGTTGTTTAATTTATGTGAATAACAGCGCCATTAAAGGTGGCACCATATCTCCTGCCGGATTAGATAAAATTTTGCGCATTCAACAGGTGGCGCTAGAAAACAAGTTGCCTATTGTCGCTCTTGCAGAGAGTGGAGGTGCAAATTTAAACTATGCGACCGATATTTTTGTACAGGGAGCGCGGGGGTTTGCCAATCAGGCAAGATTATCAGCCGCAGGCATTCCTCAAATTACTGTAGTTCATGGAAACGCTACAGCAGGTGGAGCATACCAGCCAGGTTTGTCGGATTATATTATTGCCGTTAGAAATAAAACCAAGTTATTTCTTGCGGGACCACCCCTGTTAAAAGCTGCTACCGGTGAAGTTGCGACAGAAGAAGAATTGGGTGGAGCCGAAATGCATGCACAGCAGGCGGGTACGGCTGATTATCTGGCAGAAGATGATGCCGATGGTGTGCGAATTGCCCGAGAAATTCTGTCATCTATACCCTGGAATGAACAACTTTCTAAAACAAACAAGGCTGAGTTTACTCAACCTCTGTATGACAGTGAAGAGCTGTTAGGAATTGTTCCCAGCGACAAGAAACAACCCTATGATGTTAGAGAAATCATTGCACGCATTGCAGATGGATCTCAGTTTCTGGATTTTAAGCCTCAATATGATGCTCAAACTGTCTGTGGTCACTTAAAAATTCACGGATTTAGATGTGGAATTATTGGAAATAATGGACCAATTACCACTGCAGGTGCTCAAAAAGCAGCGCAGTTTGTTCAACTCTGTGAACAATCCAATACAGCCATCTTATTTTTCCATAATACTACGGGTTTTCTGGTGGGCACAGATCCCGAACAAAATGGCATTATTAAACATGGTTCTAAACTGCTTCAGGCCGTTGCGAATGCAACCGTGCCACGATTGACCATTGTAGTTGGCGGCTCCTTTGGTGCGGGTAATTATGCCATGTGTGGTCGCGGTCTTGATCCAAGATTTATCTTTGCCTGGCCTAATAGTCGTACTGCGGTAATGGGTGGTGCTCAGGCTGGTAAAGTGATGAGAATTGTCACCGAAGCAAAGCAAAAAAAATTGAACCAAACGATTGATGAAGCTGCTTTGGATAAATTGGAAAACACAGTAGCCGCACAACTTGATAAGGGTTCAACTGCGTTATTTGGAACTGCCAGATTATGGGATGATGGTTTAATTGATCCAAGAGATACACGTAACCTTTTGGGTATATTGTTAGATGTTTGTTATCAAAGTGTAGAGCGTAAGTTACGCACTAATACTTTCGGTGTAGCAAGATTTTAAAAGGATTTCTGTGATGAATGTGATTAAAAAATTAAAATCTCCAGAGGACTATTTTTCTTATGTTCAATAAAGTTCTTATTGCTAACCGTGGTGAGATCGCGGTAAGAATTATTAACACTACCCGTTCGATGGGGTTTTCTACAGTGGCTGTGTATAGCGAAGCTGATTTTGATTCACCACATGTTGCTATTGCAGATGAAACCGTTTGTATTGGAGCAGCTCCAGCCACTGAATCTTATTTAAACATAGAACAAATTATCAATGCAGCAAAACTAACAGGTGCTGAAGCTATCCATCCGGGTTATGGTTTCCTTGCAGAAAACGCCAGTTTTGCACAGGCCTGCATTAATGCCGGACTTGTTTTTATTGGCCCTTCTCCAGCTACCATTGAACTTATGGGTAGCAAGCGACTGGCCAAGGTTGCCATGTTGAAAGCCAGTGTACCCTGTATTCCTGGTTATGAAGGCGCAAGTCAGGATGATAAGGTATTAACTCAGGCTGCTACAAAAATAGGATTCCCCCTGATGATTAAAGCTTCAGCTGGAGGTGGCGGACGCGGCATGCGTCTGGTTGAATCAATTGAAGAGCTAAAACAGAAATTAATTACTGCACGTTCAGAAGCAAAAAATGCCTTTGGCAACGATGAAGTTATCCTTGAGAAAGCATTAATTAATCCTCGACATATTGAAGTTCAGATCCTGGCGGATAACAGGGGGCATACGATTTATCTGGGGGAGAGAGATTGTTCAATCCAACGTCGTCACCAGAAAGTCATTGAGGAAGCACCTTCTCCCTTTGTCGATGAAAACTTACGCAAAAAACTGGGGGATGCTGCGGTATTAGCCGCAAAATCCTGCCAATATGCTGGGGCTGGAACTGTGGAGTTTCTGGTAGATGAAAATAAGCAGTTTTATTTTCTTGAGATGAATACACGCTTACAGGTAGAACATCCCATCACAGAAATAGTAACAGGAATTGATCTGGTAGCGGCTCAACTGAATATTGCTAATGGTGAGGATTTGTCCATAGATCAAGAATCAGTGAAGATAAACGGTCATGCTATGGAAGCACGGCTTTACGCAGAAGATCCAATACAAGAATTTTTGCCACAAACTGGAACAATTTTTCATTGGCAACAGGCTATCGGTGAAGGCATAAGAATAGATAGCGGGATCTGTGAAGGCCAGCAATTAAGCCCTCATTATGATCCTATGTTGGCAAAAATAATTGCCTATGGCGCTAATCGTGAAGAAGCAAGAAGACGTTTACAAAGAGCTGTTAATGAAACAGTATTATTTGGCGTTAACAACAATCAACATTTTCTATCACGACTGTTAGGACATCCTCTGTATATAGAAGGGAAAATCAGCACAGATTTTATTGAAAGCAAATTTATGGGTGATGAGTCGATGAATGACATCATGACTTCGCCGTTAGTAACGGCTCTCGCCTGTATTTTGTTTTTTACAGGAAAAAATAAAAATTATTTAATGCCTGAAGCGTTGTCACTATGGAGTAATTCAAGAACACAGCCCTGGCCATTTTCGCTTCGAATAAACGATGAAGTACAAGAAATTTCATTGCAACTTATCCAGAGAAATCCTGTTCAATTTAGACTGCAAATCAAACAGCAAACTCTGGAAGTGACGGTTAACTCATTCGATAATAACCGTTTGAATTTTCAGTTTAATGGTATTGGCCGTAGCTGTGTTTTTTATCGTGCAGATAATAAGCTCTATCTGAAATCAGGCGAGCAATACTTTACTTTTTCAGATCTCACTCATGAAGCTGCTGTGGGAGAAGAGCCTGCTGGTTCTGGAGCTGTTGTAGCCTGTATGGATGGTGTGATTGTTGATGTTTTAGTGAATGAAAATGAAACCGTCACCAAGGATCAAACTTTAGTGGTTTTAGAAGCGATGAAAATGGAACATCAGTTAAAAGCAAGCAAAGAAGGAATAGTTGCTTCAATTTTGGTTAAAGCCGGAGAACAGGTCAGAATACGACAAACAATTTTGACCGTTAAAACAGAAGAGGAAACATCATGAAAATGTATCCTGCTTATTTTAATGAAACACATAACATGGTTCGACAAACTATTTCCAGTTTTGTGGAAAAAGAAATTTCTCCCTTTATTGATGAATGGGAAGAGCAGGCCGGCTTTCCTGATGACCTTTTTATAAAAGCTGGAAAAGCCGGAATTTTAGGTATTGGTTTTCCAGAAGAATTTGGTGGTTCAGATCATGATGTTTTTATGTCGGTTGCCTGTACTGAAGAATTAATGCGTAGCACCTCTGGAGGGTTAGTAGCCAGCCTTAGTTCCATTTGGATAGCACTGCCTCCAGTGGTTCATTGGGGAAGTGACTCTTTGAAAAATCGTATTATTCCGCTGGTTATTGCTGGAGAAAAAATACAGGCTTTGGCTATTACTGAACCTGGAGCTGGTTCAGATGTTTCTAATATCAATACTCGTGCCATTAAAGAGGGAGAACACTATCGGGTTAATGGCAGTAAAATGTTTATTACCAGTGGCGTTCGTGCTGATTATTATACTGTGGCTGTAAGAACAGGCGGTGCAGGGAGTAATGGGATCAGTCTATTATTAATTGAAAAAGAGTTGAAAGGTGTCAACATTGGACGTAATTTTAAAAAAATGGGTTGGTGGGCGAGTGATACCGCAGAAATATTTTTTGATGATGTTTTGGTTCCGGTAGAAAATCTTATCGGTGAAGAGAATCGTGGGTTTTATTATTTAATGAATAACTTTGCCATGGAGCGGTTAAACCTGTGTGTAATGGCAAATATGACTTCTCAACTGGCAGTCGAAGCTTGTCAGGAATATTTAGCACAACGAAAAGCTTTTGGAAAATCACTTTCAGGGTTTCAGGTTTTGCGTCATAAATTGGCTGAAATGGCCACTCAACTCGAAGTGAGTCGTGAGTTTACCTACAGTGTAGCGGCAAAAATAGCCGATGGAGAAAGTGCTATTAAAGAAGTTTCCATGGCCAAAAATTTTGCCACTAATGTGAGTGATAAAATTACTTACGATGCAGTACAGTTATTTGGTGGAATGGGGTATATGCGGGAGTCTTTGGTAGAAAGGTTATACCGTGATAATCGAATTCTATCTATTGGTGGCGGCACTTATGAAATTATGAATGAAGTTATCGCTAAACAATTAAACTTGTAAGAAAGTAATCCTGTAAGAAAGCGTTCTCTGAAAATTAATTAACTCGGTGAAAAAAATGCCTTATCAATCCGTCTTTCGTGAAAATAGTTTTAAACAAAAAAATATCATCATAACAGGTGGCGGTAGTGGAATAGGACGTTGTACTGCTCATGAACTCTCTTCATTGGGAGCACATGTTATCATTCTGGGTCGCAATGAAGATAAATTGAAAAATGTTTCAGATGAGATCATGGAAGATGGAGGAAGCATCGATCATTTTATTTGTGATATTCGTGAAGAAGAAAAAGTTGATTCCACAGTTGCAGATATTATTAAACGCTACGGCCCCATTCATGGACTGGTGAATAATGCAGGAGGGCAATTTCCTTCCCCACTGAGTGAAATTAGCCAAAAAGGCTGGGAAACAGTTGTACGAACCAATCTCACTGGTGGGTTTCTGATGTCTAAAGCTGTTTATAATCAAAGCATGAAAAAAACAGGAGGTTCCATAGTTAATATCCTTGCCGATATGTGGGGCGGAATGCCGAATATGGGACATTCAGGTGCTGCCAGGGCAGGTATGGATAATTTCACTAAAACCGCAGCGTACGAATGGGCGAGTTCGGGGGTTCGAGTTAATGCCGTGGCTCCAGGATGGATATTAACCAGTGGTTTTGATACTTACCCTGCTTCAATGTTACCCATGATTAAATCTCTCGCTGCAGCTGTCCCTTTAAAAAGAATGGGAAGAGAAGCCGAGGTGAGTTCAGCAATCTGCTATCTTTTAAGTGAAGGTGCAGCTTTTATTAACGGTGCCACACTTCGCGTTGATGGTGCCGCTTCGCTGGGACACACAGTGTTTCCTTTGAACGACCATAGTAACTCCAAACCATTTGAAGGTTTTCATCGAGAAATACGTCCGAAAATTGCTGATGAATTATAAATATTTTTTATCAAAAAATCACATTAGAGAAATAAGCTATGAAATTTACCCAAGAGCATGAAGAACTACGCCGAACGGTTAGAAACTTTGTCGATAAAGAAATTAATCCCTTTATTGAAGAGTGGGAGGAGGCTGGCGCATTCCCTATGCATCAGCTTTTTAAAAAAATGGGAGAGCTGGGTTTGTTAGGAATAGATAAACCGGAAGCTTTTGGAGGTTTGGGATTAGATTATTCTTTTGTGTTAGTCGCTAATGAAGAACTGGGTAATATTAATTGCGGTGGAGTGGGCCTGGCCATTAATGTTCAAACCTGTATGGCAACTCCGGCACTTGCCAGATTTGGAAGTGATGAGCTTCGAAATGAATTTCTTGCTCCTGCAATTCAGGGAGATATGGTCGCTTCAATTGCAGTGAGTGAAGAGTCTGCCGGATCGGATGTTGCCGCCATAAAAACCAGCGCCATCAGAGACGGTGATGATTATATTATCAATGGCAGTAAAATGTGGATCACCAATGCCACTCAAGCCGATTGGTTATGTGCTCTTGTCAATACTCAGGGCGAAAACCCGCATCAAAATAAATCGCTTATCGTGGTGCCATCCAATTTACACGGTGTAACCATTGGAGAAAAACTGAATAAATTAGGTATGCGTTCTTCCGATACAGCTCCAGTTTATTTTGATGATGTAAGAGTGCCTGCCCGGTATTTAATTGGTGAAGAGGGGAAGGGGTTTTATTATCAAATGTTGCAGTTTCAAGAAGAAAGACTCTCCGCCATTAGTAATTTAAAGGCGTTAGAAAATTCAATTCTTTATACTATTGATTATTGTAAACAACGTAATGCTTTTGGTAAGGCGATAATCGATAATCAATCGGTCCATTTTCGTCTGGCTGAGCTTCAAACAGAGGTGGAAGCCTTGCGTTCACTTTTTTACCGAGCTGCTGAGTCTTTGCAACAAGGTGATGATGTTACCCTGTTAGCCTCTATGGCAAAACTTAAAATAGGGCGGCTTAGCCGTGAACTCACCGATTGTTGTTTGCAATATTGGGGTGGCATGGGGTTTATGTGGGACAACCCGGTATCCAGATTCTTTCGTGATAATCGGTTAATTTCAATAGGCGGTGGAGCTGATGAGATCATGTTAGGTATTATATGCAAGCATATGGGGATCTTACCTGAAAAAATGCATAAAAAGCCCATAATTTAACCTGAACTCGGGATAATTTATTAAATAATCTGTTTTAAGGTTGGTTAAGAATCGTCTAAAATAGGTCTGGTTGGAGAGAGTGCCCGGCAATTTTTACAATGAATTGTCAACACTCAATGTGAAGTATATTTTGCAGCTTTATGGAGCAATTCAACACAGGATTTTTTGATTGCCATGGAGTAATTTGGCTTGATTTGAATCGAGAGTGGAAAAATTATGAGTTTACAAGATACACTAGGCAACAAGGAGTGGCTTAGGGCAAACGAAGATGCCATTAAAAAGTTATTACCTGACAAATGGACAGATATCACTCAGTTACAGGGTGTGAGAATAGGTTCTAAACTAAAGGAGTTAGGAGTTGAATATAATTCAGAAGAGCAGTTTGCACGAATTATGATATTCATGGAGAAAATTGGAATCGTTCAGGCAAAAGGTAACAGAGTAAGGAACAACCCGGATAGTATTTTTAAAAAATGACTTTCTGTGAATCTTCTTAAAATAATAATATAACTTCAATACGGGATAAGATAGGTTAATTGTTAAATATCAATAGGTTAAATCTATTGATGTTTTGTGCATGTTAATTAATTGGCTCAATATTGGGATTTTTGTGCCTGTCTTATTCCGAGTAGAAGTTAATAAAGGAGTAAACCGATGTTACGTTTTACCAGATTGATCATTTCCAGACTGCTTATACTGACAACTTTGCTCAATAACAATAATAACTTGTAAAGAGGGACACATGAAGCAGAATATTGCCACGGCCGAGGTCGTTTTACCCTGTACAGAACTTGATGAAACTCTGTCGTTTTATACAGAGAAATTAGGTTTCAGAGTGAGCGCTATTTTTCCTGCTGATAAGCCATCAATTGCCGTTCTCTCAGGTTATGGTTTACGCTTGCGTCTTGTTATTGGCATAGATCTAGAGCCGGGAATGCTTCGCCTTGAATGCCACGACCCACAACTTCTTTCTGATACTCTATGTGATGCTATTTCTAATACTAAAGGTAAATTGACAGCGCTTAATGGCACCATTATTGAAATTGTTGAAACTGTTGATTTTGATACCCCTCTAATTTTACCGGCAATGAAAGCCTCTTTTGTGGTGAATAAGCTAACAAACGATGCTTCATGGGGATTGGGACGGGCAGGGATGCGTTATCGTGATTTAATTCCAGATCGGCAGGGTGGCAGATTTATCGCCTCTCATATTCAGATCCCTGAAGGTGGTCTGGTATCAGATTATGCCCATTATCATAAGATCCGTTTTCAGATGATTTATTGTTACAAAGGCTGGGTAAAAGTCGTTTATGAAGATCAGGGCGAGCCTTTTATACTTAATGCCGGTGACTGTGTCTTACAGCCCCCGCTAATAAGACATCGAGTACTGGAAAGCTCAGAAGGACTGGAAGTGATAGAAATTACCAGTCCATCAGAGCACGAAACCTTAGCCGATCTTGATATTCAATTACCCACCAAAGGCTTCAAACCGGACAGAGATTTTGGTGGACAACGATTTGTACGTCATCAGTTAGCTCAAACGGAATGGAGCAGTTGGCAATCCCCTGGTTTTGAGTGTAGAGATTTAGGCATTGCACAAGCCACCGATAACCTTGCTCAGGTACAAGTTGTCAGACTTGTTAAAACAGCTCAAAGCACCGAAGAAAGAGCATATTTTAAACGTGGAAATACAGTAATGACTCATCATGATCATGAGTTCTTATTTTATTTTGTTTTGTCGGGTAATATGCAACTACTGAGCGAACGACATGGAGTAGAGCAGTTATCTGCTGGAGATTCATGTGTTATTCCAGCAGATTTCAGTTATGCGCTACAAAACTGTTCAAATGATCTGGAACTTCTTGCGATCAATTTGCCTTAAAACAGAGAGCTTTATGAGTTGAGCTCAATGGCTGACATGGCCATAGGTTTACCCCGGTTTTAGCGATAAACAGAACGAAAATGAACACAGTTTATTGAAGAAGTGGCGGATATTTTACATAAAACGACTAATAAAATTACGACATTTGTTTAAGACTGTTAAGCAAGGCTATAGGTGGTTGTAGAACAGGGGGGGTACTCCTTATTTTTGTTGTTGCTTGTAACTGCCTGTTAATTAAGAGTAATTTTTAGAAAATTCATATAAATTTATATTCAAAGGTCATAATTTTATATTCAGATCACATGATTTTATATCTCATCACTGGTTAATTCAGCCTTTTCATTGAATACTCTGTTTACCCGGTATTATAGAGAGCGAAATGTGATGGCTGCAATAAAATTTAAATCTGAATGTTCTACTATCTTAAGAGAAATGGCTGATGATCTGGAAGCGGGCTGGTTTGAAAGTGAAACCATTGAAGAGCTATTTAAAGAGATAGAAGTTTCGGCACGTTATCACCTTGGTAGATTACATGGTGATGAGCTGAAATATCTTGCCATTAACCCTCCCAAGCATTCTTTACAGCAGAATTCTTTACAAAAATGGAAAGATATGGAAAAACGGCTTCCCAATTCACTTGGTAAGCCTAAGAGCGGCTTTGAAAACCCTGAAGAAGCGACAGCTCCCCATCTTGTGTATAGTGATAAGTTTTATCAATAATACGGGGTGATCTAATCTCAGTTCTGGATAAGAGAAAAAAGATTTTATTCACCAGAGCCTGCCCCGTGAGTGCAGCGAGTGCTCTGGGTACGAAGAGCAAGAAGAAAAGAAAAAATACTGACAATTATTGGAAAAAGGGCTATTTTAATCTGTTTGATTCAACTTTTTTTCAATCTCTTATAAAACTTCGTGCTCTTCGTGTGCTTCGTGGTAAGAATCTCTTAAACAGAGTTCAGGTTAATCTATACTGAATGGACTCCAAATGAGTAATTTAGCCTTGTTTGTTTTTATGCTAGGATAAAGGAAAATAGGCGGTTTTAGTTTGGAAACCGCCATAATGGGGTGAATTATTAGTCTAATAATTGTTGCCACCAGATTTCTAAGCTTTGCACTAGTCCATTGGGTAGTTGCTTATTTTCAGTTTTTTCCTCTGGTGCTTTACTGGTTGTAGTTGTCTCACCCAGATTAGATATTTGAGATGCGCAACCAGGCCAAGGAAGACAATTTGGATTTTCAGTGGTCGTTATTGGTAAAGTGTTCTGATGATTGGATGTAGTTGTTATTTGCGCTGATATTGATATTGTCTGGCCACTGGTTAAAAGGATTGCTATTAAATATTTGTTTATAGACATGGTATTTCTCCGGTTATTTGGCTGCAACATGCAGCATTAACAGGTTAAATGGTTATAAACTCAGGTGCAAAAATTGTTGCTGTATTTTGTGAAAAGTTAGATAGAATAATAATTAACAAGGTAGTGATGTGGCTGAAAAATCAGAGGTTATAGACAATTTAGGAGAGACAGATAAAAAAAATCATGCTGAGTCTTTGCAACAATTGCCTGTTACGCTTGAGTTTGGACAGTGGTTGTACCATATACCAAAGAAAAGACTAAGCCGAAATAGAACCATTTATGATTTAGGCCGTGCTCAATCTCGTTTATTGTTGTTTTTATGTCAACATCAGGGAGAAGTGGTAAGTCGAGATCAGCTGGTTAAATCTGTCTGGCAAGGCAAGGTGGTGGTGGATAACTCCATTACTGTTGCCCTGGCATCATTACGTAAATTGTTGGGAGATGATTCCAAACAACCGCTTTATATTGAAACCGTGCAAAGCCTGGGTTATCGCTTTTTACCGGTGGTAACCGCCTACCCTTATGAAAAAAATAGTCCTTATTTCAGGTTTTCCTATAGATTAATAGCGGCACTGCTGGTTAGTTTATTCCTGATTTTAATGGTGCTATTTTCAGGTTTCACTTTTAAACAACAGAGCCAGGACAATTCCAACAATGGGATCCATGCCAGCAATTCTCGCCCACTTACCTCAGTAAAAGGTGCAGAACTTCATGCCTCTTATAATGCTGCCACTAATATGCTGCTATTTTCACATCTGGCGCCCAATGTAGAGTCCTATTCATTTGAATTGATGGTAAAGTCCATGACAAAGGAACTTTATGTTCCTTTAACCCATGCCAGTGAGACAAAAGCTGGGGATTACCTGCCTGAACTCTCCCCCTCCGGTACACGTATGCTGTTTAACCGTTCCAATTTAACCACGTCCTGTGATTATATGCTGGCAGACTTTGATGCCGAAAAGATGCAATTAGCCAATATCCATTCAATTTTACCCTGCCCAAAGGGTCAGGGAGGCTTGCAAGCAGGTTGGTTAGATGAAGACAATATTTTATTAGGTTATCCCCGCAAAAGAGGCCTACCTCAAGCAATTTATCGGATGAATTTAATCACTGGAGAGTTATTTCCTCTAACCGATATTAAAAATATTAATGGGCATGGGGATTATCGCTTTGCCTATTCCAAATTAACCCATCAACTGGCCTATTTGCGCCATATCAACGACCTTAATGGTACAGAATTATGGGTAGTAGATTTAACCAACCAGAATCATAAAAAATTAATGACTGTTGCTGGTTTCCCCTATTCAGTAATCTGGGTAAATAAGGGGCAACACATACTGGTGCGTAGCGGTTACTCAGAATTTTCTGTAGTCGATCTGAAAGGTGAAATTTCAGTAGTTAAATCCAACATAAAGTCCGCTATTTCCATGCCCTTTGCGATTGTTGAGAGCAAGGTGGGCTTTATGGCGGGAGAAGAAAAAAATTATGATGTGTATATACAGGATCTTCATACACAAAGTATAAATGATGGGCTTTCATCCTCTTTTTCAGATCGTAGTCCGGTTATGGCCAAATCGGCCAATGTTCAGGCTTTTGTAAGTAAACGCGATGGTTTGTTTCAAGTATGGTTAGCCAGGGCAGAAGGATTACAACAATTCACCCAATATCAACATCGGATCAATATTCAAAGCTTGGCACTATCCTCTCCAGGTGATCTTTTGGCCTATAGCGCTAATGGGGCAGTGACTCTATTAGACGATAGTGGCAATCAGTTGTTTGTGAACGCTGAGGAAGCTTCCAGTCCAAGCTTTTCTTTGGATGGCAGGTTCCTGTATTTTGCCTCTAATCGGGGGATTTTACGGCTTGAATTAGATGGCCTACAACTAACACAATTTCTTAATAGAGGCTATAAACCCAAGGCCGGTGAAAATGGTACATTGTACTTTATTGAAGATCGCCAGTTATTTAAAGCCTCAGCCGAGGGCGGCATAAAAGAGCTGATGACCATACCGGAATCTGCCAGACTATGGAACTCGAATCAATATGATGTGGTTGATGGGCAGTTTTATTATGCTGCTCGTGTTAGTAATACACTTAAATTAATGCGAAGGCCGCTAACAGGCGGTGAAGATAGTGTGGTAACAGAGTTATATTCTGAGGATTTTTCCCTTAATAATGATGCCTCTCTTATGATTTCCAGCCGCAGAACAAATGGTGAAACCAATCTTGAATCGATTGAGCTAACTTTTCCTTAAATCTGTAATTGCCTGTAATATAAGGATATTTGTGTGAAATTTATACCATTTTATATAAATTTATACCATTTTATATAAAATTATATCATTTTATATAAATTTATATCCCACACTCCGCACCAAATTTTCAAGAATTAAAGTTTCAGTTGGCAATCAATCATCTTGAAGACAATCCTGTCTGAAATCAGTCTGAAATAATTTAGAACAGCCACAGCCAATTCTACCGAATCGGCATTCCTGATAATT
>JBFFIY010000047.1:0-32557 GCA_041556195.1 Enterobacterales bacterium | reverse complement strand
TTTCAAAGGCCGTTCAAAAAGGCATCATTGCCATGCTCTAATTCAATACCCTGCTATGATGGTTCCACAAATGCAAGGTGTTCTTATTGATTCAATTTTATCTGTTGACGAGAATGTTAGTACGATTTTTGACCCATTTGTCGGTTCAGGAACAATTCTTGGTGAAGCTATGACTAGAGGATTGAATTTTACCGGGTATGATATTAATCCCTTGGCAATTCTTGCATGTGAAATAAAAAAAGGTCCATTTTACTTAACAGCTCTAACTAAAAAAGTAGCAGATTTATTTTTTCGGCTAGACAAGGATAAATCTAAAGCCAAAGATGTTTGTTTTGAAGGGATAGATAAGTGGTTCGAAAATAGTGTTCAAATAGACTTAAATAGAATTCGGCGGGCCATACAGCTCGAAAAATCGAAATGGGCTAGGAAAATATTTTGGTTAGCATTCTCTTCTACCATAAGATTAACTTGCAATTCGCGTAGCTCAACATATAAATTGCATGTTAAGTCAGAAGAACAAAAAGAAAAAATTCCTTGTCCAAAGTTGACCTTTAGAAAAATTATTTCTAAAAATATTCAAAGTATTAAAGAACAAAAAGAACTACTGAATAAAAAAAATTACTTAAACAAATCTTCATATAAAGGTGTCGTATCAATTTGTAATGTTGATACAAAGAATGGAAGAAAAAGGAAAGGGAAATATGACTTACTTATAAGTTCTCCTCCCTATGGAGATAATGCGACAACTGTAACCTATGGCCAATTTTCGTATTTGTCATTAATGTGGCTCGATTTAAATGACATAACCGAAAAGATAAATAGTAGTTTACTAGATAAAAAAAATACAATTGACTCTTGCAGCTTAGGTGGTTCACTTAGAGATTCAAAAATGAAACGAGAACTATTATCAGAAATATCTCCTTCATTTGAACTTTGTGCTAGAAAAATCAAAAAGCTGTGTCCAGAAAACGTCAAAAAACTAGCTAGTTTTACATTTGATCTAGATCTATCTATGGCCTCTTCTCTTGAAGAGTTACGCGATAATGCATATATGGTCTGGACTTTGGGTAATAGGAGAATCTCGAACGTTGAAGTTCCTTTGGATAAGATATTACGAGAAATTTTAGAATCGAAGGATTGTAAGTATGTATATCAATTAGAAAGAACAATACATAGTAAAAAAATGCCGTCAAGAAATAAAGTAGCTTCAACAATGGGGACAGAGTCAGTATTGATTATGCGGAAATAAAAATGGAAAAAGAAGAACTAAATGAAGAAGGCTTAAATGAGATTGAGCCGTTAAAACTAAAAATAGACGCTCATGTAGTAAAACAGTTAGGTGCAGAGCTAATAAGCGGGCCAGAAATCGCTTTGATAGAATTGGTAAAAAATGCGTTTGATGCCGATGCATCGTATTGTGAAATAAATATACAAACTGATTATGAAGAAGAAATCAATGGAAAAAAGCATTTTGGAAAAATAACGATAAAGGATAACGGTCATGGAATGGATCGAGACGTTATTAATCGAAGTTGGCTAACTATCAGTCATTCAGACAAGAGAAATGCAAAAGCGACGGGAAAGAAAACTGTAAAATATACGCGTAGCTATACGGGGGATAAAGGTTTAGGCCGTTTAGGTTCGATGCAATTAGGAGACGTTTGTGAAATAAAAACGCATGATAAACCGAATAGTGAAGGACTGAGAGTATCTTTTTGCTGGAGTGATTTTAAACAAGGACAGACACTAGATTCAGTTAAAATTATTGAGGAGAATTTATCAAAAAAGAAAAAAGCGGGCACAGAATTAAATGTTATTGGTCTAAATAATTTTGCATTCTGGACTGAAGAAAAAAACCTAACGAAAATAAAATATAAACTTTCCTCGATGGTTTCTCCATTTGGACATTTTAAAAACTTTGAAGTATTACTTAAAATTGAAGGCGTTGCCGTTGAATTAGAAACCTTTAACTCAAAAGTGCATGATTTGTGTAGTAGCCAATTCGATTTTGATATAGTCGGTAATTTATTGATATTGACAGGAAAGCTTAAGCTCCAAAGTTTTTCTTCACCTAACGAGGAAGAGCGTTTTCAAACGTATGTTGTCAGTGATGAAGGAAAAAAGTTAGCACGCTATCTATCATCAAAAGCAAACTTGGCCGAATACGAACAAAGCACTATCGAAGATAGTTCGTACTATCTTTCTTTCAGGAAAGAAATTGATATTAGAGATTTAAGTGCAACGAAAAAAAAGAGACTTAAAGTAAAGAATTTTACTCTCAAAAATTTTACACATCCAGGTGATTTTGATGGAAAAATATTTCAGTTTATTTTCAGAAAAAATAATTTGGATTTAAAAGATATTTCTTTTAACGAAACTAAAACTATTGTGCAAGAACTTACAGGAGGTGTTGCTGCGTACCGTGACGGTTTCAAAATAGGTTCCAACAAGAGCGATTGGCTAGGCTTTTCTGAAGATATGACTAGTGGTGGAGGTGCATATTCGCTACGACCCGTAAATATAGCCGGTTATATAAACTTGACTTGTGATAATAATCCTTTATTAAAAGAAAAGTCAGACAGGGAAAGTTTTATTGAAAATGACGCTTATGAAGGTTTCTATATAATATGTCAAGAAATTATATCTTCAATAAATAATTACCTAAATAAAAGTCGACGAGCAACTCTTGAGTATATCAAATTATGTGGTGATGAGGATTTGGGAAAGCCAAAAGGGTATTCAGCTAAGCATGCCATCGATGAACTCAGCACTATTACAACTTCTGCGAAGAAAATGCATTCGAAAGTTCAAAAGGAAAGTGATAAAGCAAAATCTCTTTTTATTAATTCTAAAAAACAATTAGATGATGTCATTAAAGAAAATGAAGATAGTATGTTACGTGATACAAAGCTTACGAAAGTAATTTCTGACATTAAACAAAAGATAAATGATTTAGAAGAGCAACTTAGTGAATATTCTTCCGGTTATCTTAACTTTACGAAGGATTTAGGTGATCACATAAGATCGACGGAGAGAATACAAGAAGATATTGATAATTATAAAAACCAAATAATTAATTTTTATGATCATGTTGCTATAGGTTTATCTGCTCAGGCGTTGGCTCATGAAGCAAACTCGCAACTAGTTAACATTAGTTTGCATTTAAATTCGGCATTCTCAAGAGTTAAAGAACTGGGAATTAAGGATTCAGTACTGACAAAATCATTATTAGCGATTAGAAGTGATAGTCAAGTAATGTCAAAATCAGTTTCTTCACTAAATCCACTAGTCCGTTCCCAGCGTGATATATTGGAAAAATTGAACTTATATGAACAAATAGAAAACTATTTTGATTTAAGAGTCGATTACTTTAAACAAAAAGGTATAGAAATTAAATTTTCCGGAAAGCAGAGTTCAAGTGTTTTTAAATTTAACCGAGGAAAACTCTTTCAGGTAATTGACAATATCGTAAGAAATTCTGAGCATTGGTTAGAAGTTTTTGCTACTCACAATCCAAATGAAGAGCTAGTGATAAATATTGAAAGTAGTGGTAGTGACTTCGTTATTTGGGACACAGGTAGGGGAATACGCCCCCCATTGGAGGAAGTTCTATTCGATATGTTCTCAAGTGATAAAGAAAGTGGTCAAGGATTGGGTTTGTTTATTGCACAAAATTTGTTAACTGAACGAGGCTGCACAATAACCCTGCTCCAAGACAGAAATAAATTTGATAGACGGTATAAATTTAGAGTTGATTTAATAGAGGCAATGGATTGATGAATACGTTAGAACAATTCCAAAAAAATGTGTTCGATACAATTGACATTGATAAGGTAGTTTGGATTGATGATTATTTTTGCAAAAAAAAGGAGAATACCAATCTATTATATCTTCTTAAAGAAAATATTGAGATCCGGAAGTTTAATGATGATCTTGATGCTTTGGAGGTAATTGAAGAATTATCTGACATCGACTTATCGGATCCTGTAGAAATAGTTATTGAAAGTCTACCTACAGACAACGATGTATTAGAGGCCATTGTTAAAAAATTGGCTATTCAACCTCAACCAGATCTTAAAGCTGAAATATTTGATGAGTTTAAAAACCTGTTCTTAAAATACAGCGAATTGTCTGCTATTCCTTTAACTGAATGGAATAACAATAAAGAGGAGTTGGTTAAATCACAAAAAACACTTTTTTTTGTAGATCTTGATTTTACAACCGAAGGTGGTAGTGAGGATGAAGGAATTGGAATAATCGAATTTATTTTAAATAAATCTCTAACTGCTCCATACTGTGTTTTGTTTACTCATAGTTGCCAACACGGTATAGATGAAGAGAAACAAAGGTTGTCGATTATTGAGAAATTTACAGATAAAAATACTAAAGCTAGTTTCTCTGTCTTATCAAAATCTATCTTTAACAAAGATGATGCATTGGGAGTTGATTTTAAAGCGCCAGAATTTTTGAAAAGGCTATATTTGAGAGGGTTATGTAGTCAACTAGCAGAATCCGTGTCAACGGAAATGAAAAATTGCATCGATGAAGTGAAAGATCAGCTGAATCAGAATTCGATTTACGAATTGGATGCTGCAATTTTTTATAAATCACTAAAAGAAGGTGCGTCAGAATTTGATGTTTTGCATCGAATATTTTCTTTAAAGCAAACTTCATCAATAAGTCATTTAATAAGTAGTTCGAGTGATATTGTAGAGAAACTGAAGAAATTAAGAAGTATTCAAAAAATACAGTTTAAGCCACAGAATCTTGAAGAAAGAAAACCGTATATATACTTTCAAAATAATATTAAATCTGGGAAATTATTCACCGAACTAAGAAATAATGAAATGTGGAGTGATAAAGAGTCAATTAACACAATCCACTCTCCAATTAGGACTGGTGATGTTTTTAGGTGCTCAGAAAAAGGGCTAGAACAATCATTTATATTACTAGAGCAATCTTGCGATTTAGTAGTGAGAGATAATGGAACTAGAAAATTAAATGAAGCAACTCTTGTACCATTTGGATTCATTGAACTTAATAAAGCGAAGATAAAAGATGGCGAGCTTAAGGGCAAAACTATCTTCGAAGTTAATTCTCTTTCAAAATACCTAACATTTCAGATGCCTGGAAATAAAGACAACCTGGTAGTTTTTGATTTTTCTAAGGCTTTCAATATCAATTTAAATTTGTTGGATCTTTGTGTATTCAATTACACTGGGAAAATTGAGTTCGACTCTAGTTGTGAAAAATGCCCTGAACTTGTTTTTTTACCTGGTTGGATCGAAAGATACCGACAACTTTATAGTAAGCTTGCTGTTAAATCCAAAAGTGAAGTTAATTTAAGGGAACGAAGTGAAGTATGCACTACGTTAACTAATTTTTCATTAAATGAGGAGTATGGTATAAAAGTCGATTTCGATACGGACTCAAAAAAGCTTTCTGTAAACATATCTCGGGAAAGACGACTAAACTCACCTTTTGTAGATGTGTTATTTAGGAAAATGTATGTTCACAAAACACGTTTACCTTTAGAACATGATTTTAGCGATGTATCTATTGCTTAGAGCACTACTATTTCGCCTATTAGTGATGGTGCTGCGTATATATGATGAAAGTAGAGCCTTCTATATCGTTCAAACGGGAGGCTAGCCAAAATTTCAGTTTAATACCAATGATTGGGGAAAAGGTACTGATTATTGGGCAAATAATATAGTTACAACCTGTAGCTTGCGAATTTGAAAGGCTTAAGGTACATTCATTAAACTGAAATGATTTGTCTAACAAAGGAAGTTCTTTATATGCCATCAGCTAAACTAAAGTTTGATGGAAAGCTTATAGAAGAGCTTTCGCAAAAAATCCCTTCAACCTTATTTGCCCTAAATGAACTTCTCAAAAACTCATATGATGCTTTTGCACCAAGCGTTACAGTCAAAATTGAACCTTCAAAACAAACTATAACAATTTCCGATAATGGAAATGGTATGGGGAGTTCAGATATTGATAAGCTTTTTCATATTGCACATAGCTCAAAAAGTTACGGTCATACAGTAGAGCAAGATGGTATTGAAAGGATCACTCAAGGCTCTAAGGGGCTTGGTTTTCTTGCCGCATTTAAGTTCGGTGATAAGGTTGAGTGGAAAACATGTAAAAATGGGGTTCATAGTTCATTTTCATTAAGAAAGTCTGACTTAGTATCCAAAGAGGATCTAACTGGAACCGAAATTGTGATAAGTACCGGCACTCATACGCAAGAGGGTACTATTATTACCGTTTATGCCGGCAAGGAAAAAATTGATGGATTATTAGAAGATTTATCAGATCCTAGAGTTACAGAAAAACTAGCAGCAACGATAGTAGATGATTCATTTGAGATAAAGATTGAGTTTGAAAATCACAATCAATGCTATACAACTAAAAAATTAAAATCTTTTCAGTTAGAAAGTGAAGAAAACCAGTTGTTTTATGTGAAATATAACTCAGAAGAAAATGAGGTTAATTTTTACAACAAAGGTGAACACAAGGCATCTTTCCCTTTTTCGTTAAAACGAACTGATTATTCAGTCAATGTAGAGTTAATTATTTTTTTCTTTAGCTCCGGAAGGAACTCTAAATCCATATCTCCATTAAATAGAAGATTACATGACGACGCACTCTACCCTCTAGTATATGTAAACAGGAATCTTTTTAATAACATTGTTACTTTTGACCCAGAAGTTCTAAGAAAGAAAAGCTCAGGAAAAGCTTTGCCTCAAATGATTGGTAGAGTTTGTTTGTATAGCAAAAGTCAAGAAATTGACTTCAACTCTGACAGAACAAATTTTGTTGAAAATAGCTTCACTAAGGACTTGTTAAAAGACCTTAAGAGCCTTAATGAACTTATACAAACTAAGGGCTCAGAACTAAAAAATCAGTTGAAAAAAAACACTCATGGCAAAAAGCTTCCACTAGGGAAAGCTATGCCAGATCTAGAGTCAAATAAGCTGAAGAAAAGCACGGCTTCAATTTTGATTGACAGGAAAAAAGCTGTAGATTATTACGTACCCTCAGCACAAATTAATTTAGAAGAGTTTATTTTTCAGGTTAAAAATTGCCAAGACCAAGAAGTAGACAAGGGTGAGGTTAATATCATAGTTGACGGGCAGACTTCAATTAATAAAGTTTTACCTTCGGTTGAAGTGCCATGCAAAAAAGAGATATGCTTTAGATATAATGATAAAAATACAGGCCTTGTTTCAAGTGAGGTACTTCTGAATTTTAAGGAGTTAAAATCTGCTATCTCCGGAAAAACACAAGAAAAATCACTTTTTACAATTCCTTCTAGTTCTAAATATTGCGTAGACTTAGAAACTGTTTCTGATCTAATTTATGCGATAGACAAAGCATATTCATCAAATTTTAAAGATGTATTCTTACCATTAATTGCTTGTTCGATTAGAGCTATTTTTGAAATTTCTTCTGATAAAGTTTTCAAAGCTCGTAAATCATGGTTTAAACCATTTGATAATAGTAAGTTTGACAGCTCTGTTAAAAGAGAAATAAAAGATAGCTTATTAAAGAATGTTGTTAATGTAGTTATACTATTAAAGAAAAATCAAAGTCTTGTGACCGAAATATCTACTATTACGGAAATTAGTTATTCAACCCTAAATAACTTACTAGACTTAGGAGACTTTAAAAATTCAGTAAAAACGTCACATATTGGTGCACATCAATCATCTAGGTATTTATCAAAGCCAAAAATAGAAGCTTGTGCACATATTTGTGGACTTTTTGTTGTGATATGCAATGTGTTGATTAACTTAGATAATAATAAGATTTCTACATTAACTATTACAAATGTAGATGAGTCAGATTTAAATGCATATCTAATATAATGTGATCTAGGTGTGCACTTAGTAAGGATATTTAGGGAACTAATTCTATAAGAGGAATCTAATGGCTTAGGATTTATTAATTGTTAAGTTGGTTGAGATATTTGCAGTTATTAATGAAAATCACTGCTAAATCACTGCTAAATCGTTGATATATAGTTGTTATTTAGTTTACGATAATCGTCAAAACTGGATTTCATGATGAAACTTTAATATCATCATGCAAAATTTATTACCGAATCATCAAGGCTGCGGGGGCGTTTGAGATGAAACTTTATTGGCCCCCTACATCCAGTTGGGTGAACAATGAAGTACCATACTGAATAATAATTCGGCATACTAAAAAAATAAAAATATGAAGGTATTTCAGTATTGGTAACCAACAAGGAAAGCTATGACATTTAATGAAGACTCAAGAGTAAAAATTCCCAGCATCTTTCACTTAACAAGGCTTGGTTATCAGTACCTGTCCTTAAAGGGCGCATCATGGGACAAAGATAGCAACATTTTCCCTGAAATATTCAAGCAACCAACCTCCGAGACTGGCTCCTTCCTATGCTAATGAATGGCCAGGTAACCATAAAATAAAGGACTACATTGCATGAAAGCCACATCCGCTAATTTACTGAGCCTAATCAAAGGCCCTAAGCAATTTGTTATTCCCATCTATCAGCGTAGTTATAGTTGGCATCAGGTGCAGTGTGAGCAGTTGCTTAATGATATTTTGCGAATAAGTGATGGAAAAAATGTGCACGGCCACTTTGTTGGTTCGGTGGTGTATTTTCAAGAAAGTATTCATACGGTTTCTGATGTTCCCAAGCTATTGGTGATTGATGGTCAACAACGTCTTACCACGATTACATTATTGATAACGGCTTTGGCTAATTTAAGAATGCATCTAACAGGAACAATAAATTACCTTCTTGGTAATTTTATAATAATTCCCTTTTTGGGAACTTTGTGAGAGAATGAAAGTCTTAGGAAGAGATAAACTCATTAAATTTAGTAAAAAACACGCAAACGCTAAAGGCGCTTTAGATGCCTGGTACGATGAAGTAGATAAAGCCTGCTGGCAAAACAGCCATGACATTAAGGCTCGTTATGCCAGTGCAGATTTTTTAGCGAATAATCGCGTGATTTTTGATATTAAAGGAAATCACTATCGTTTGGTTGTGAAAGTACGTTATCAAAATGAAATGGTGGTTATTGAGTGGATAGGCACCCATGCAGAATATGACAAAAAGGATTTTTAGGGAAAATATTATGAATCACATCAAAATTATCAAATCTGAACAAGAGCATGAGCAAGCCATGGCTCATTTGATGAGTCTGATGGATAGCGATCCTGCTGAGGGTAGCCAACAGGCCGATGACTTGGATGTGTTGGCGCTGTTGATTGAGCGCTATGAACAACAGCAGTTTCTCATGGATCCACCTGAGCCAATCGAAGCCATTAAATTTAGAATGGATCAGCAAGGTTTACGTAATAAAGATTTGATTCCCTATATTGGATCTGCTCCTAAAGTGAGTGAAATATTAAATGGTACGCGAACCCTCAGTTTAAATATGATACGAAAACTGAATGCTGGCCTTGGAATTTCAGCCGATGTGCTGATCCGTACACCAGAACAAAAAATGGCCAATAAATATAACATAGAATGGATGCGTTTCCCGCTTGCCGTTATGCGAAAGCGAGGTTATTTTGGTGATTTTAGTGGCAGCATACAGGAATTAAAGGAGTATGCTGAAGAAATACTTTCTCGATTTCTTTCTTCTGTGAAAAGTGGTTTTGCCTTACAACCCGCCCTGCTTCGTACTAGCGCCCATTTACGAGCCAACGATAAACAAACCGATGAATATGCCTTATGGGCATGGCAGGTTAAAGTATTACAACAGGCAAATGCAGAAGTGTTAGTTACTGCCTATAAACCATGTACGGTAGACAAAGACTGGTTGATAAAATTGGCACAATTATCATGGTCAGAACAGGGGCCATTACTGGCAAAAGAGTATCTGAATACTCATGGTATACACCTGGTGTTTGAAGCGCATTTACCTAAAACTTATCTGGATGGTGCCGTTTGTTTGCATGAGGGCGGTAACCCTGTAGTGGCTTTAACTTTAAGGCACGATAGACTCGATAACTTTTGGTTTACCCTGATGCATGAATTAGCCCACATTGTATTACATATTGATGGGGACGATACCTGGTTTCTGGATGATCTTGATGTAGAAAGCATAGACAAATGCGAACAACAAGCAGATGTTCTGGCACAACAAGCTCTGTTACCAGTTGATCCAATAAAGTTGGAATTGATACAAGATGCTGATTCAGTCCGACATTTAGCTCAGCAGCTTAATGTTCATTCCTGTGTTGTTGCTGGTCGATTGCGTTATGAGCGCAGGAACCATAAGTTATTCGGGGCATTGTTTAGAGACAAAACAAAACTAGAATAAGCAGATAATTGATCTTTTTTAAATCAAGGTTGTGCCTGTCCCAGGGTTTTAAGAACAATTGTGCAGACAATGTCTGCACAATACTGAAATCAGCAAACACTTCACTAAAGTTCACCATATTAGCCAAAATTCGCTTATGCCATCCCCGCCTACCTGGCTAATGTCGGCGACCATTCAAATGGAACAAAAGCTTCATCTAAAGGTGTTTCAGCAATATGGTTGATATAGTTGCTCATCACTTTATGTGAAACTCCTAACACAACTTCCATAAGCTGTCGTTTTCCATAACCGGCAGCAAAAAACTTTACTAGTTCAGCGTTATTAACTTTTCCCTGATTTCTTACTATTGAAACAGTCATTTCATGTAAAGCCTGAAGTTTAACTGTTGGCATAGGTTGAGAGTTTCATAAAACATCTGACAAAGCGGGATCAACTTCCATCATCCGGGCTATTGCTGTATGAGCAGGTACACAATAATAACAACCATGTTCAATGTTGATTGTTTGCCAAACAACGGTTAATTCTTCAGCATTAAATGACGAGTTTTTAAAAATAGCGGTTATTGTTTTATAACCTTCAAGCAAACTGGGAGACTCTGCCATAACACCTTGTAAGTTAGGGATCATGCCAAGATTTTTTAATGAGTCCTCAAGTAATGGTTTACTCTGTTCAGGTGCTGTTTCAAGATTATGAATGGTAAAAGTAGTCAAATTGCTTCCTCTTTAACTAACCTAAAAATTAAACAACTTCAGTTCTGGATAAGAGAAAAAAGATTTTATTTACCACGAAGCACAGAGCCTGCCACATAAGCTGGTGGGAAAACTTATTAGGCCTCTAATCCTATAACCCGAAAAAACCTCAAAGGCGGCATTTAGCAATAGCCGCTTTTTTTAACTCCTGCACTACAACTCCTGTATTTTAGCTTTTATCTTTTTGCTCTTATCGTCCAGCTCTTACAGGTAAAAAAGGACCTCAATTTTATTCACAAATAGAATAATGCCAACCCATCGGGTTTTTCATTTGATCCAAGGTTAATTGAGTATCTAATAAAAGGCACTAAATACCTAGTAATGTTTAGGTAAATTTATTGTTTCCAACGTAAAATTAAGGTAAATATTGTTATATAACATATAGTTAAGATGGTGGTTGTCTAAAAAACACCTGGGTGATATTTTTGAAACTTTAAAAGCACGACAAAAAATCAGTAACCGAAAGTTCTCAAACCTGTGCCGAGACCGGGGATTGCTGGTTAATTTCTTACAGTTATCCGCTCTTTGATGCTTTGGAATACCGGGTTGATCGTTTTGATTACAGATCAACTCTTTACAGTCATTTTGATTCAGGGGTAGTGCCTGTCCCACAGTGTTTTCATTGTAAATAATCTCAAATGGTAGTAATTAAGGCGGTTTTGTAGTTTTTATGAAAAACTATACACTTATCTTATATATGTATAGTTTTTTTGATTATCTATATATATTGTCACCTATATGTATACTTTTGTTAATTATTTATAACTAAATTGCATTCATGTTTATGTTCGTGATACTTGGAAATACGGGATACAGGAGAACAGGGTCAAACCTCAATGAGTTACTGGATTAAAAAGGTTTGTTCTGTTTAAATCTTTGTCAGGTGGAAATAAAAGTGATTTACAGGGGAAGAAAAATGAAAAAAAGTGAATTAATAATCAGGATGGAAACAGATTGTAAGATCCGTGGCAATGCCCATAGAAATCGTTTTACCAAGTATAGAAATTTACATGTGAGAATAGGTCTGCCTGCCGCGCTTCTTGCAACTGCTGCAGGTTCTCTGGCCACTATTAGTGCAGATGAAGCAGCATTGGCTTCTCATTACAGTGGTTTGGAGATTGCCGGACTCATTTGCAGTTGGTCTGTAGCACTATTTACCGCAGCAAGTACTTTTTTACGACCACTTGAAACATCTCAGGGACATAAGGAAAAAGCGGGTGCTTATGATGTTTTGTTAGGGCAGATCGGCAGGGCTGTGGAATACCTTAAGGAAGATGAATTAAGAAAAGAAATAGAAGCAATTGATTCAAAAATAGATGATCTTAAAAAAGCAGAGCCATTTCTTAGCGATAAAATACTACGAACATCAAAAATATCACTAATAAAGGCAGGGGAGCTTTCTGAAACAAATAATACCTATAAAAACGAGGGGTGATATCTAATGGTTTTAATTACGCTGTAGCTAAAGTAAAATTTTTAGATTTATATAATTAACAGGGTTTGTAGATGAGAAAGCGGTAGATTTTGATGGTCATTTGTTAGAACAACTGTAACTACTCAGCGAGTTGTTAAATGTACCCGTAGCTGTTCAGGTTGCCTCTAAAATGAGACAGATCGAGGCAAAAAATGTGAGTATACTCGATTATTTGACCATTTTTGAACGATGAGATGGCTCATTTTAGAGGTAAGCTGAATAGTTACGAACAACTTAATACAACAATTTAATTTGTTATGGTTAAACATTAATAAATCCTTCAAGATACTGAACAGCTTTGCCTGTTACCAGAACTCGATCACTTTCAATTTCACATGTTAGTTTGCCGCCACGTTTTGATGCCTGATAAGCTGAAAGATGAGTTTTTCCCAATTTTTCTGACCAATAAGGTGCCAGTCCTGCGTGAATTGAGCCGGTTACCGGATCTTCGCTTCCGCCATTAGCAGGCCAAAAATAGCGCGAAATAAAATCATATTCCGTTGATGCTGCTGTGACTACAACATCGTACGGTGCCAGTTTTATAAGTTGTTCATCATTGTGGGTTACAGTGAGAACATCATCATCATTGACATAAATGGCGAAATAAGCTTGTTGGTTAAGATATATTTCTTGTGGCTCTATTGATAAGCCATTAATTAAAGCATCGGGTACATTGATAACTTTTTCTGGTTTTCTATTGGGGAAACTCATTTGAATATAATCATCACCAATATTTTCCACATTAAGTTTACCAACGGTTCTGGTTGAAAACGTAAGTGTTTCAACCTTGCTATTTTGTTTAAATAAAACATATGCGGTAGCTAATGTGGCATGGCCGCAGAAAGCTATTTCTGTGATGGGTGAAAACCAGCGAATTTTATAGGAGTTTTTACCATACTTAACCGCAAACGCTGTTTCAGATAAATTGTTTTCGGTTGCTATCTTCTGCATAAGTTCATCTGTTAACCACTTATCCGTGATTAACACGGCAGCTGGATTACCCGTGAATGTAGAGTCGGCAAATGCATCGATAAATTGTATTTGTAGTTTCATGGTTTTAGAGAACTAGAATTACAAGACGGACACAGCATACGGTATTACCTATAAACCAAAAAAATATGAGAAATATTTGCTAAGAGAGTGTCAAGGCACTAGCGATTTCATTTCACAACAAACCTGATCTCGCCCCTTTTCTTTTGCTCGATAAAGCGCATTGTCAGATCGTTTTAGAACATCGTTAATATCATCATCTTCTTCAAATTCTGCTACACCAAAAGATACAGTAACATTAAACTCGTTTCCTTCCAGATCAAAACTGTGTTCGGCCATTTTTAAACGAAGTTTGTTGATAGCTTTAGTCGCTTTAGTGAGAGTTGTTTCTGGTAAAATAATAACGAACTCTTCACCTCCATATCTCGCAATAAAGTCGGAATCACGCATTCCGTCATGGAGCATAGTAGCAATTTGAAGTAACACGGAATCACCGACAGAGTGGCCATAAGAATCATTAACTTTTTTAAAATGATCGATATCTGCAATACAAATGGCTACAGGGTGACGATATCGTCGCCAGCGTATATGCTCATCTTCCATACGTCTTTGAAAAGCATAGCGGTTAGGAAGTCGAGTGAGCATGTCTGTTTCGGCTAACTGTTGTTGGTCTTTTAATTGTTGTTCAAGCATTTTGATATCATTGCGACTTTCAAAAAGCTTTTGTGACATAGTTGTGATTTGTTTGTTATTATTTTGTACAAAGGTTTCACGTGAGCCGTTAAAAGTGTCTAGAGCTGAAATGACTTTTTCAAGTCTTCCTTGAACAGATTCTTGTAGATCTGTTAGAGAGTTAGCATGTTTAATGTTAGCGTGTAATTGTTGTACATGATCTCTCATCTCTTTATTGAGTTCTGAAGCCGCTTCATTGTTCTTTGATTGAATGATAGATGTGTTTTCAATCATCTGTTGCACAAAATCTAATTTTTGCCCTAGCTGTTTTAAAAAACTTTCAAAACGTAATTGATCTTCAAAAGTAAGGTCTAAAACAATGGCAGAAATAGCTTCCATAATGGGGGGGAATTCTTGCAAAGTATTTAAACTTTTGAGTTCATCATAAATGAACTCAATTTTTTCATTTAAATTCTCTGGAATATGCAGTTGTCCAAGTAACTTATTAATGGTTTGAGAAACTTTTTCAACAAGCTCAGCTGGATCAGACTCATTTGTTTCAGAGCTTTTAAATAGTTTACCAAAGATACCGCTACTGCTTGAGTTTTTTTCAGGATGCGGGGTGATATTTACCAATTTTTGTAATGTATACATCAATGTATGATTGGCACCTTTGGATATAATTTTATCTATTTTATTTTGTAGATCCGGTAGTTCAGCACTTAGCAACATTTGTAGGTTTTCTAATAATTCTTCATAAGAAAGGTTTGCACGTTGTGATTGTGATTCTTCATCAATGGCTCTTAAAGCCCGAGCAATATTTTCTACCTGTTCGTGGATATCGTCTTCAATGGCATCAGCTCGAATTAATTCTCTTAATTTTTGAAGCTCTATATCCATTTGTTTTTGGATACCAGCAGCAGCAAAACTGACTTTAACCAAACATTTTCTTAAAGTTTCATTGGCATCAAGCAAGTTTATGTCTGCAGGTTGTGATTTATCCATGGGGTTGTGTTCCTGATGTAGAGTTTTTGTTATTTGTGATTAAATTTAGAGTAGAGGCTAAATTTAAGGGTAATTCAATTGTTACAGCCAATGGCAAATGATCTGAAATTCGATAAGTCAATGCTTCAGCAGACTGAATAGCTAAGTTGTTGCTCACCAAAATATGATCGAGATGAACTCTGGGTTGCCAACTTGGATAGGTTTTTAAAGAATGCCCTAATCCGGCAATGTTTAAATCATTTTTAGTAGCCCAATTTTCAAATTCTTCAGCAGGTGTATTCATATCGCCCATAATTATTTTATAGGGAAAATTTTGTGTAACCTCTGAAAGATAGTCCAGTTGTTGTGATCTTGCACGTTTACCTAGAGATAAATGCACCACATAAATGGCTAACTGAGAATTTTTATCTCCAAGCAGGGCTTCTATGGCTCCCCTACCGGGAATTCTTCCTGGTAATTTGTGGTTAGTAATTTGGTGAATGGGAAGTCTTGAAAGTAAACCATTGCTATGCTGCGCGAGTTTTCCTAAATTTCGGTTACACTGTTGAGACCAGCAGTTAAATTGCGAACTTTCTCCTAGAAACTGCACCTGATTAATGAAGTTACTTCGAATGCTACCCCCATCAACTTCTTGTAGAGCAACAATATCAAAATTTTTAACTAAACATGAGATCCCCTCCAGGTTTTCCTGACGTTGTTTGTGAGGCAATACGTGTCGCCACAACTTGGTCAAATAATGCCTATATCGATGCGTATCAATACCTACCTGAATGTTATAACTCAATAAACGCAATGGGTGCATGGAGATCTCCTGGCCATTTACGGAATTGAAGTTGCAGGGTTTGAGCCTGGAGGACTTGTGCTTGATGAGTCAGAGTCAAGATAGTTTATGGTTGCCACAAATTGTTCTAAAGACTCAACCATGGTCAAATCAACATAATAGCGTTGGTTATTGTTCGATAAAATTAAAGCAGATGGGACTTTTAAAATGGGTGTTTGCTGTTGTAAAACTTCAAGTTCTTTGATCTGATCATTGATGTTTTTAGAACGATAGGCTGCTTTAAATTCATCTATATTGACACCTAAATTTGCTAAAAAAGCTTCGATTGATTCTAAACTACTTAAATTGGAACCTAGATCGTGAATAGCAATCATCAGTTGCAGATCGACATCTAAAGGCTCGTTTAGTGTTCTTAATACCAAAAAGGTCTTGGTACTGGCTCTCCATTGTTTTAACAGGTTAGCAGGTAGTCTGTTCCAGTTTGTTTCATTTTGAGGGTGAGACTGTTTAAGTAATTGCTCTAACCTGAGGCAGGTTTCACAGCCATACCATAAAAACAAAGTGACATTGTCTGAATTTTTGATAGAACTGTTATTTAGTTCAATCAGGGGAGCAGTCTTAATTGTTTGATAATGCACATTTTCAACTGGTGTAAAAATCTCAGCTGAACCAGTACTGGTAAGCAAGAGTAAAAAGATAAAAAAAGGTATTTTTGCAAACATTTGGCTCAGGACGAAGAAGATCATTGGTATCTGACATTATAGTTCAGGCTACGCAAAATGAGAGAAGAGATTTGGGTATATATCTAAAAAGGCCGAATTAATTCGGCCTTTTTATTTTATAGAGCTCAATTGGTAAATGGAGTTACTATTTTAAAAATTTATTGATGCAGCCCGGCAACGTAATTAGCAACAGCTTCAATTTGAGCATCACTCATCATGGCAGTAACATTTCTCATGATTGAGTTAACATCATTGGTGCGTTTATTATCACGAAAAGCTTTTAGCTGATTGATAATATAGACAGGATGCTGACCTGCCAGAGCAGGAAATTTAGCAGCGGCCATGCCCTGTCCTGCTGGACCATGACAAGCAATACATGCTGTAACCTGTCTCTTCGCATCGCCTGCACGATAAATTTTTTGTCCTAATTCAACATATTTTTCATCTACAATCTGTCGCGTAGTTTCGTTTGAAGCAAAAAATGCAGCAATATCTGCAAAATCTTCTTCTTTAACACTTAAAATCATACCATTCATGGTAGGTTCTATTCTTGCAGGGCCATGTTTGAAATCCATCATTTGTTTTTCAAGGTAGGCAACATTTTGTCCAGCCAGTTTTGGCCAGATAGGGTTAGCACTATTGCCATCGGTGCCATGGCAAGCCACACAAGGAGCGGCTTTGGTTTTGCCTGCAGCCAGATCGGCAGCCTGAGTTAAACCAGAAAAACTCAATAAAAAAAGAGCAACTGTGATCAGCTTCTTCATGGGTTATGATCCTTAAATTTTTGGAGTTTGTTAAATTGGGGGGAATTATACCCTCAACTCAAGGATTTCTCCAAGTATCGGCAATTTTGCCCGGAAAATAGAGTAAACTGATGTTTTTAAAATATAACTATTTAGCGAAGAATCAAATAAACAGTATGAATAGTTTTATTTAATTCATATATAAGGTGTGTTATGAGTTTGAATTATCGCCAGGCAACGTTTTTAACCAGTGCTGCCAAACTATCCCAATTACCAGTAGAAAATGGCATTGAAGTGGCGTTCGCTGGTCGTTCTAATGCTGGTAAATCTAGTGCTCTGAATAGACTAACAGGACAAAAAGGTTTGGCCAGAGCGAGTAAAACCCCGGGTAGAACTCAGCTTATTAATCTGTTTGAAATTACTCCTGAAAAAAGATTGGTTGATTTACCGGGTTACGGTTTTGCGAAGGTTTCTTTAGCGATAAAAAAACGTTGGCAAGACACCCTTGCACAATATTTACAACATCGAGAATGTCTTGCAGGTTTAGTCTTGTTATCAGATATTCGTCATCCTTTAAAAGAATTAGATCTTAATATGCTTGATTGGGCTGCCAGCGTAGAATTGCCAGTACAATTAATATTAAGCAAAGCAGACAAATTAAGATCCGGCGCTCAAAAAAGCACTCTGTTACAAGTAAAAAAGCAACTAAAACAAAGGTATGGAGATTCTGCACCGATTGAAGCTCAGTTGTTTTCATCTTTAAAAGGGACCGGGGTTGAGGTGCTGATCCAACGCCTTGACCAATGGTATGACTCAGATGTTGAGGCTGAAAGTGCAGAAGAAGATACTGTTAGCGACTAAAATTCCTTCGAAAGAAACCAGGATGGCCACAGGTATATAGTGAATAGTAAAAACGGAGAAAACAATGACAATAATAGATTTACGTTCAGACACAGTCACTCGTCCAAATGAGCAAATGCTTATGGCCATGATCGAAGCTGAGGTGGGTGACGATGTTTATGGCGATGATCCGACAGTGAATCGATTACAGAAGATTGCGGCAGAAGTTGCAGGCATGGAAGCGGCATTGTTTGTACCCTCTGGTACCCAGTCTAATTTGATTGGGCTCATGACCCATTGCCAACGTGGAGATGAATATATTGTTGGACAGGATGCTCATACCTATAAATATGAAGCCGGTGGAGCGGCGGTTTTAGGATCTATTCAACCACAGCCCATTGTGTTTGAAGCCGATGGTTCCCTGGATTTGGATAAAGTTAAGGCAGTAATAAAACCAGATGATGCGCATTTTGCTCGATCCCGTTTGCTTTGTTTAGAAAATACTCAGAGTGGCAAGGTATTATCCATGAGGTATTTAAAAGCCGCAGGAGAATTTGCTCAAAAAGAAGGGCTCCTTTTGCATTTAGATGGAGCGAGAGTGGCACATGCTGCGGTTGAATTAAATGTGTCGATTGCGGAGATTTGTCAGCCCTTTGATTCTGTATCTATTTGTTTATCTAAAGGTTTAGGTGCACCAGTTGGCTCGGTCTTGTGTGGTTCAGAGAACTTTATCAAGCAGGCAAAACGCTGGCGTAAGATGCTCGGTGGTGGCATGAGACAAGCAGGCATTTTGGCAGCCGCAGGTATTATTGCTCTACAGGACAACATCAAAACCCTGGCTGATGATCATAGAAAAGCCGATGAGCTTGCCGATAACCTTGCGAATTTAAAAGGTATTACAGTATTGGGAGGTCAGGCTTATACCAATATGCTGTTCATACAGTGCGAACCGACTTTGTCTGTTTCTATTGCAGACGATCTTAAAAAGAAGGGAATTTTGATTAATGCACCCACCAATGGTGTTATTCGTTTGGTTGTGCATCGCGATCTGTCTGACTTATACCTGAAAATATTTTTTGATGTACTCAGTGAACTTGCTCAAAAAGCCGCTTAAACCGTTACTTTAAATCAAGAAATTAAATATCAGGACTTAAACTTTGCAAGACTCCCTCTTCAAACAAGATCCTGTTTGTTATGAACAGAACAGGCTTAAGCGGATCCAGGTTGCTCTGCCTGTTCCGTTAGATGTGCTGTTTGATTATTTATGTGTCGATGTTCTTCCCGCTATTGGTTGTCGCGTGCGAGTACCCTTTCAATCGAGGAAGTTAGTTGGTGTAGTTTGGTCACATAACAGCAATACAGACATATCCGACAACAAACTTAAAACTGTTATAGAAGTTATTGATCAATCTTCGATTTTTACACAACCTCAGCGCATATGGCTGGAACAGGTGGCCAGGTATTATCAACAAAGCTTAGGCGAAGTTGTGGCTACTTCCCTTCCCGCATTAATGCGCAAAGGTGAACCCGCTGAGTTGGAACAAGAAGCCTATTACCAATTGTGTGAAAATTTTGATATCAAATTAATCCCTAAAAGAGCCAAACGACAACAGCAGTTAGCAGAACACCTGCTTCAACACCTTCCGATTTCCAGCCAAAAGCGTGTGTCAGCCAGTGAACTTAAAAAGTTAGACATAAGCCGAGAAATTATTAAATCAGGTTTAAGCAATCATTGGCTTATCCAGAATCAACAAACAGCCATACCGGGTCTGTTGCGAGGAAAAGGCACTGACAAGGCTCCAACCTTAAATAATGAGCAAAATCAGGTTGTTACTAAAGTCAGTGAACACTTACACGACTTTTGTCCCTTCTTATTAGAAGGTATAACCGGTAGTGGTAAAACGGAAGTTTACTTACAACTTATGCAAATGGTGCTTAGACAAAAACAACAGGTACTTATGTTGGTGCCGGAAATAGGACTCGCACCGCAAACCCTGAAACAAATACAAACACGGTTAGATGTCAATATTGTATTGTTTCACTCCGCTATGACCGATCGCGAGAGAAGTCAGGCTTGGCTTGCAGCAAGAGCGGGTCTGGTGGATGTGGTTATTGGTACACGTTCAGCAGTATTTACCCCCTTACCCCAACTGGGACTTATATTATTAGATGAAGAACATGATCTCTCGTTTAAGCAGCAAGAGGGCTTACGCTATCATGCCAGAGACGTTGCTTTACTAAGAGCGCAAAAACTCAAAATTCCTATCATTTTAGGTTCTGCCACACCCTCGTTAGAAACCCTGAACAATGCTATCAGCAAGCGATTTCAATGGCTAAAACTCACGCAAAGGGCTGGAGCGGCTAAACCGCCAAAATGGGAACTTCTGGATGTACGACGATTACCGCTAAACCAGGGTCTGTCAAAACCCCTGATAGAAAGAGTTGGCAAACATATTGGACAGGGTGAACAGGTACTTTTGTTCTTAAACCGTAGGGGCTATTCACCGACGCTTTTTTGTCATGATTGTGGTTGGATGGCCGAATGCCAACGCTGTGATGCAAGATATACATTGCATCGACAACCATCGGGACTGATTTGTCATCATTGTGATTCACGTAGAAGTTTGCCCAGTCATTGTCCTGAATGCCAGAGCGCAGAATTACATCCTCTGGGTGTTGGAACCGAAAGATTAGAAGAAACCTTACAACATTTTTTTAAGCAAACCCCCATCATTAGAATCGATCGGGATGTGGCACGTAAAAAGGGTGTTTTACAACAACGGCTTGATCAAATTCACAGTGGAGAAAGTGCCATCTTGCTGGGAACGCAGATGTTGGCCAAAGGGCATCATTTTCCCAACGTGACTTTGGTGGCCATTGTCGATGTCGATGGCATGTTATTTAGCTCAGATTTTCGTGCGATGGAGCGAGGTGCCCAGCTTTTGGTGCAAGTGGGTGGTCGAGCAGGTCGGGGAGAGAGAAAAGGTACGGTTATGTTACAGACCTTTCATCCTGATCATCCCATGTTGCAGCTATTACTGGAGCAAGGTTATCAGGCTTTATCAATGGCCATTTTGACAGAAAGAAAACAGGCACAACTGCCGCCCTTTTCTTTTTTAGCACTATTACGGGCAGAATCCCATAATGCGGTTCAAGTTGAGCAACTACTGGGCGAACTCATACAACTTTTTTCAGGGATCTCTCAAGAAGTCATGATCCTGGGTCCGGTTCCAGCAGTTATGAAACGTAAACAGGGGCGATATCATTATCAACTTCTTCTGCAATCCAACAAGCGCTCAGCTCTACATCAGGTTGTCAGTGCCATTCGTTTGTATTTAAATAGTAAAAATGGGCGTAAACTTGCCAGAAATTTACGTTGGTCGCTGGATGTTGACCCACAGGAAATGGTTTAATACCCCGTTCTTGCAATCATCCATACTGGGTTAATGTTAATTTATTTGATGATACGCTGAGTACTTAAAAAGGGAACAATAAATAGTGAGTCGTGATTACGCCACAACCCCAAAGAAAAAAAGTCGTAAAAACAACCAAAAACAAGCATCGCCAGTAAAGTGGCTATTTGCAGGATTGTTACTGGGTGTGGGAATTGCGGTTTTAGCCTATATTCAACTGGCAGGTGATAAGTTGCCGGAAGTAGATTTAGCCATTCCTGAAATTCTGAAAAAAGATGATACTAAGAAGAAACAAAAGCAGTTTCCTGCGGTTGAAGAACAAAAAGAATCAGAATACGAATTTTGGGATTTACTAAAAAATAAAACCGTTGTTGTGCCAGAAGACGAAAGTTCAAAAAATATTTCTGATCAACCTGCCAGAAAATTTATTATGCAATGTGGCTCCTTTAGAAAAAGAGACATGGCAGAAACCCTGCGAGCACAAATTGCAATGGCAGGATTTGAGTCTTTCATAAAAACAACCAGCGAGGAAGATAATAACAACTGGCATCGAGTAGTATTAGGGCCTTATGAGGCTAAAAGGCAAGCAGAAAGTATTCGACATAGACTACGCGAAAATCAAATTATGGGTTGCCAGATCTGGTAACGGGTATATATAATCTAAACTCTTCAAACAGGTAGGACATTGACATGAACAATTAATCTTTTCTGAATGTTTTTTTAATTCTGGAGGATTGTCATGTCTACAAATACTGCGTCAATAAATAAAGCGATATCGTTGATTGATCTGGGTTTTCAATTGCCCAATGGTCAATATCTTTTTAAAAATATAACTACTCATATTCAACCTGGTGTTTCGGCATTTGTGGGTTGTAATGGTGTGGGTAAGAGTCTGCTAATGCAACTTATAGCAGGCAAACTAAATGCCACGGAAGGTCAAATTGTTTCACGGGGAAAAATACACTATGTTTCTCAAAGTATAATGCAATGGGAAAATTGTACAGTAGGAGATCTATTAGGTGTTACAGCAGGTTTGGCGGCTATTGCTCGGATAAGCAATGGAAGTATTGCTACCGAAGATTATGAACTGGCAGAGTTTTTTTGGGATTGGAAAATACAAGTGCAACAAGCAGCTCAACTGGTGGGTTGTGAGGATCTGCCGGCAATGGAGCAAAAACTTAAGGATTGTTCCGGTGGTGAGCAAATGCGTTTGATGTGGCTTCAGGCATTAAGACAATCACCTGACTGGTTAATACTGGATGAGCCAAGTAATCATTTAGATGCTAAGGGCAGAGCTTTTTTATATCAGTGGTTAAGTCAAACCAAAGCCAATGTTATCGTGGTGAGCCATGATCGCGAACTGCTACAACAGGTATCGACCATCTATGAACTCTCAAGCAAAGGTTTGTTTATACATGGTGGAAATTACCAGGTGTTTAAGCAGGCACAGCAAGATCGTATTAACAGTCAACAACAACAATTAACAAAACAACGCAAACAACTTCGAGATTTAAAAACCACTGTGCAAATGGAACAGGAAAAACAACAGAAAAAATCAAGCAGTGGTAAACAACAGGCACATAATAAAGGAAGAAGCGTACTTGAAGTTAGTATGGCAAAAGAAAAAGCATCACAAAATCAGCAACGGATAAATAAACAGTTTCAACAGGAACAAATGCAAGCACAAAAATCAGTAGTTGACAGCCAGCAGGCAGTGGAATGGTGTGATCCCATTGAGTTTGAATTAAAAGAAAGCCAGGTATCAGATAATCAACTGATCTTGAGTTGTGTTGATGTAGAAATTGGATACACGGATGCCTTAACTCAACCGATAAATTTACAAATTGTTGGAGCTGAGCGAGTGCATATTAAAGGTGACAATGGCAGTGGAAAATCGACCTTTTTGAAAACATTGTTAGGCAAACTACCCACCCTGTCAGGCGAATTAATTTCACAGGTTAAAATGGCATATCTTGATCAGCATTTAGAATGTTTAATTTTTGAATTAACGGCATTGGAAAATTTTCAACAGCTTAATGCAGGCATGAGTGAACAGGATTGCCGCCAACGATTAGCATGGTTAGGACTGCGTGGTTCGGCGGCTGATCTCCCCGTAAAAATCATGAGTGGTGGTGAGAAATTAAAAACCGCATTAGCTTGTTGTTTATTAGGAGAAACCCCGGTCAAGCTGCTACTTCTCGATGAGCCGGGAAATCATTTAGATCTTGCCGCATTACAAGCGCTTGAAAAGGCTTTACAGAAATTTAAGGGCGCAATGATAATCGTAAGTCACGATGAACATTTACTTAATAACTTAAAACCTCAGCGGGTTTTTATTTTAAGAGGAAATAGATGATTAAATAAATAATCAGGCGAACTATAATACAATAGCTCACCGGATTGACTTTAAAAAAGTTATTTTGAGTTGTTAAAATTACACATAATTAAATGCTCTCATATTAATTCAGCTCAAAACATTCATTGCCCAGGCATAAAGAACCTTCTACATATGGAAAAATTCGTTTCATGGGTGAATAATGAGTACCATCGAAACTTCTGACAGAAACGGTATATTCGCCTCCTGCAGCAAAATTCAAACTAACTGAAGGAGAAGTTGTTATTACCGTAATTGTTGAGGGAACCGTACGGTTTGTTGCTCTCCATTCATATTCAATAGGCTTATTTTGCTGTGGGTATCTTGAATAGGTATCCATAGTTGCAGTGGATGTAGTGAATTTGTGTACGCCCGTTGGAAAATCAAAACCACTTAGGGATGTAAGTGTACCTATGGTTGGCCTATTTTGAACATAAACAAATGTAGAAGAACAGTATGTTAAGTGGTTTGTGAACCCTATTGATTCGTCACTATTAGTGCTATCCCATTGCCATTCATCGGTTCGAAGTACAGTTGCTTCAGTGATCCCTCTTGTAGGAAAAGTATAACTTGCCTGTCGACTGTTTGTATCTGCAAATATGCTCTGTAAGTTTGAAAGAACAGAATGAGAATTATTGATTGTATTACTTGGAGTAGTATTAGCCATATTAAAGGTGTCAACATAGAAATTATTTCTTGTGTCCACCTCACAATCATTTAAAACAACACACTTGAAGCTTTTAAAAATACTTATTAGTACGTCTTTGAAATCATCACCGTCGCTGTACTCAAATTGAACCTCATTTGCATCAAGTTTTTCCAGAGTAAATTCAGCAGGGCTATTTTTTATAGCAAAAAGTGGTTTTGGGCCTATAGAGCCAAAAGATGAAGGGGATTGATTACAATTAACCAGGTTAAGTTGTTCATGTTCATAATCAGTTGGCAATCCGGCAGAAGCCGAAAAAGATAACGATAATCCAAAGACAGTTGTTAATAATTTCATAATTTACCTTGTAATATAATTAAATAAATGCGATTTGCAGGGCTATATTAAAATGATTAACCGAGCAACAACTATCATAAATTGGACAATGACTGGTTCTAATTAGAAAATCTAAAAAACACCAATATTTCAAATGTTTAAAAGGGGGTTTTATCAATAAAAACACAAATCTAAAATCATGCAATTATCAATGATAGGTTTGAATGTTGTTAATTAGTTGATAACTTTTTTAACTGAAGAAAAACATGTAGACAGATTGTAAAAATAAGTTGTCAGTGTGTTGGTTTTGTAAAATTATCTGTTTGATGTTTAACTGACAAAATACAATAATCGATCAAAAAAACGTTCTATCAATCTACGATCCTTTGTAATGATTTTTGCTGTACCAACAAGCTTAGAGGTATTTTGAATTGGAATTTGATAACTGGTTTTCAGCTTATCAGGGAGGGACACTGTGACTAAATATCCATCATGGTTTGCCACAGATGATATCCCAAAAACTTTACCAGATAACTTTCCAAATTCAACTGCCGGAAAACTATCTAATTCAATTTCTACCTGCTGATTAGCTGTTATTTTTCCTGCACCAAGATGATTTATTTTAAGTTTGCCGATCATAAAATCTGAATGTTTAGCAATTTTCATAACATTATCATTGATAGATACATTTTGGTTAATGCTCCAATATTCACTCATGGATATTTTTCCAGAAAATGGAGCGCGAATAATGTATTTATTTTTCCATTGTGTGATATAGCTTGAAAGTGCTGAAAGAGAGTTGTCAATTTCTACTAACTGTTGAAATTTATCTTTTTCATGTTTAATAGAAAACTCATTTAGTTGATTTTTAATTTCAGTTTTTTTTAACTGATTTAATCTAAGTTCAATGGCCAGATCTTCCAATGTGCTTTTGAGATCTAGATACTCACTTTCTAATTGAGAAATTTTTGTGGAAGTAACTAGTTTGTTTTGTCTGAGCTGTTGATTGTTTTTCAATTCCTTTTCTTTTAATTTTAATTTTTTATCCCAGGTATTTTTTTTGTTAAGGAAAGACTTATCAAGTTCATGATATTGTTGAAGCAATAATTTGCTATTTAAAGTAACAATGTTATGTTCGTCAACTTGAGAAAATAACAGAAAGCTATTTACGCTGTTTAGCCAGCGGTTATAGGGAATTTGTAATTCACCTAGCTGATCAATAGATATTAATTTAGGGCTGATTTTCGATAGAGATAGTTCCAGGTTTTGATAATCCTGAAACGGAGCAAGCTGGTTTTCTAAAACAATAAGATTCGAATAATTCACATTACTTTCTATGCGCATTATAAGCTGCTCTTTAATAACATCATCACTATCTTTTACGTACAATTCCTGGATACGGCCAGAGACTTTAGCGACTAAATTTGTAGGGGGTTCCTGGCTGGTAAGTGTTATTCTGGCAATTAGAGTGTCGGGATATTTGATAAACCAGGTAATTGAGAGGAGAACCAGAACAACAATGAATACAAGACTGATGCCACTTTTAATGATCCATCCAGGTTCTCGGCCTACAATAGCATCGACAGGATTTCCATCAAAAATAGAATCATGTGATTGAAATGCTTGCGATTGGATCTCTGGCATTCTAAGCCCCCAACTCAAGTTGATTTTTAACCAGGTTAAAATAGAAACCCTTAAGTTTAGCCAGATCTTCATGATTGCCCTGTTCGACGATTTTACCTTTTTGTAATACAATGATTTGATCGGCATCTTTTACGGTGCTTAATCGATGAGCAATAATGAGTACTGTTCGACCTTTAAAGAAATACTGAAGATTATCGTGAATGATTTTTTCGTTGTTGGCATCCAATGCGGAAGTTGCTTCATCCAGAAACAGATATTGCGGTTTTTTATAAACAGCTCGTGCAATCAATATTCGCTGGATCTGTCCACCACTTAAACCAACCCCCTCTTGACCAATTTTGGTGAAATAGCCCTGAGGTAGTTTTTCAATCTCATCATGAATGTTAGCTGTTTTTGCTGCGTGAATAAGTCGTTCATAATCAAGGCGGCCCTGCCCAACTGCAATATTTTTAGCAATGCTTTCATTGAAAATATAACCATCTTGCATTACTACGCCACAGTTTTTACGCCATTCGTCCGAGCAAAGAATTTTCAAATTTTGTTCTTTGATGGTAATTTGGCCTACGGATGCGGTATAAAACTTGAGTAATAGCTTCATCAAAGTCGTTTTGCCACTGCCACTAGCGCCAACTATCGCTGTAGTTTTATTATAAGGAATGTTAAAACTGAGATCATCAATGACATAGTCAGTATCATGGCGCCCATATTTGAACTTCAAATGAGATAACTTAATCTCTCCCATCGGGATGGATTTAACATATTCAATTTCTGGATTTTTTTCCTCCTTCATATCCTGTATTTCACAAAGTCTTTCCATACTGATTTTTGCATCTTGAGCTAAACGAATAAAGGAAAGTAATTGTTCAACAGGCGCATTCATTTGACCTAGAATGTAACTGATGGCCATCATCATACCGAGTGTCATTTCACCATTGATAACCTGTTGTGCAGCAATAAAGGTAATGAATATATTTTTACCCTCATTAAGAAAAACATTACCTGCCTGTTGATATTGTTCAATAGCGAGTGAGTCCAGTCGATTCCTGAATAACTTCCCCTGAATAGCTTGCCAGTCCCATTTGCGTTTGGTTTCGCATTGGTTCATTTTGATTTCAGGCATGCCATGAATAAGCTCTACAATGGAATTCTGGTTTCTGGTCATTTGGGTAAATTGACGATAATCCAATACCTTTCGTTTATTAAGAAATAACATTACCCAGATCACAGACAATAAACTACCTATAAAAAAAATGGAAAAAATAGCGCCACTGTATAAAGCCATGATGATCGAAAATATCAGCAGATTCAGCATAGAAAAAACAATATTGACTGAATGTGAAGTGAGAAATTCTTCAATCTTTGAATGATCAGCAATTCGTTGTAGTACATCACCCAGATTACTTCGACCAAAATATGATAAAGGTAGTCGCATTAATTTGGTCAGGAACTCCGAGATAATGGCGATATTAACTCGTGTACCCACATGTACCAGGATCCAGCCACGAATAAACTCAGTGGCAGTGCGACTAAAAAAAAGTACTAATTGAGCAATCAAAATAGTATAGACAAAATTAATATCACGATTTCCAATACCATGATCGACTAAAGCTTGAGTAAGAAATGGAAAAATCAGGTTGAGCAAAGAACCAGTCAGTGCGCCTATGCCTAATTGTTTCAGTAACGTTTTAAATTGAAATAAATGTCGTAATAAACGACTAAGCCCATTTGTGGATACTTTGGCATAGACATCTATTTGATTAAATTTACCATTAGGCTGTAAAAACAGTGCAACACCATTAATGCTATCGTTTGTCCAAAAATCTGCAAACTCCTGATGATTGACTTTAAGCCGACCAAGGGCGGGATCAGCAATAAACACATGTTTTTTAGTGACCTTATAAGCCACCACAAAGTGATCTCCTTTCCAGTGAATAATACAGGGTAACTGTGCTTGCTGAATAAAAAGTTTAACATTTAATTTTACTGCTGAGGTGTTAAATCCAAGCTCGCCTGCAGCCTTGTCAATGCCGAATAATGATACCCCTCGATTACCTTTGTCGCATAGTTCACGGACCATAACTGGATTGAGTTTTTTGCCAAAATATTGGCTGATCATCATCAGACAGGTGGGTGCACAGTCCATCATTTCTAACTGGCGAATAAGGGGGAATTTTTTTAACATGAGTTAGGTTTAAGATTAAATAGTCTTAGTTCACTTAAAGTAAACTAAGACATATTCTACATCTTGATGCTTAGATCAATATGTTATCGAGGAATACCACAAAGAGGTCCCCAGTTGCCACCTTCGGTGTACTCGTTTCCACCAGTGACTTGCTTTAACTCTTCATCCTTAATTTCTACGATTTGATCAATTTCAGCTAAATCGATGTCTTGCACTTCAAAGTTATTTTCGTTGTTCATAATAATTACCTTTTTTAATGATTGATCTGGAGGGTAAATTCTGACGACGACCAATCGAAAATCATCAGAATTTTTTACTCCCTGAAACAATCGAGCAATAAAACACTCGGAATTTTTACAGGGTTCGCAAATCTTAATAATTGATAGCCAATACCAGCCCAACCCGTCATTAGAGAACATGATACAGGATAAGATGGGGCGCTATGTTCTAGAGAATTTTGCGAAATGAATTCGATACGTTCGGCAATAGTTTGAAATGTTTCTCGACTTTGCTGGGCATTCAATAATCCCTGTTCATTAGCCATTATCAATAATTCAAAATTACCGAAGTTACCGTGGCACAGATTTTCGCTTTTAATAATGGGTTGATTTGAAAGATGAGAAAGTGCCCGCTCAATATCCAAATCAAAAAAATCAGGCAGCTGCTTTTTTGTTTTATATTTTAAACCAAGGCGACTCATTCCTATGCCAACTGCGCCATGACACCATGCAGTCATGGCGTCCTCTTTCTGTTCAAATTCAGTCTCAAAACGTTTATCTGGCCAGTTGGCTATTTCGTGTAGATATTGATTGCTTTCATATTCCAGGGCCATGAGTGCACAGCGAGTAAAAAATTCATTGTCAGCGACATCTGCCAAACACATTAATGCGTAACCAATACCCGCATTGCCGTGGGCAAAGCCAGATAAAACATTTCCATTTTCTATTGGCCAACCGATTTGGCCATCAGAATGAAACGTACTAACTAAATGATTGCCAAAGCTGTTAGCAATATCGAGAGATAACTTGTTTCTGGTTTGCTGGTAATAGGAAATTAATGAAAGAATTGCGCCCGCGCTGCCGCTAATAATATCGAGTTTTGGAGCAGGATTTACCATTGGCGTTAGCAAGCCAAGAAGTTGTTGTCCATAATGTTCGAGCCATTGTTGTTCCGGCCAGAGTTTAATCAGATGGCTAATGACATAAAGAGAGGAGGCTAAACCTTCAAATCCACCACATTCATTTTGAAGATGATGACTGTTAATAGTATGAGCCAGTTGCTCTTTAGTTGTGTTAATTAAAGCTGCGCGATTAGTAAATTCGGAAAATCTGTTTTGTAAATGAGCACAAAAAAGGTAAATCCCTAAATTGCCACCATAAAGAGATCTATTTGTCGGATCCAGGCAAACTCGTCCCTGTGTATCATGTGTAAACATAGGCCATATTTTTCCATCTTGATGGTGCATAGCTTCCAGTTGCAAAAATTGTCCAATTGAAAAAGCGGCAGTTTCACAAAGTTTTGCAAAACTCATTTCTGGTTTAATAATAATATTGGGGCAATGGCGAGTTGGTTGAGGGTTAGCAAGTTCAAATGAGTGTTTTATTAATTGAATTTGACCAGCAAGATCTTTTGCATTCATGCCTGAGATTTTTCTTTGGGAGAGTTCCACACCAGACAAAGAGAAAAACTTATCTGTTATTACCTTACCATTTAAAGAGATAGCTTTTTTATCTACTTTATGAGTAAACCGGGGAACTTCCGCTTTAAACAAACAGTCCTTTTCGGAGTTCACAAGTGAGGCCATAAATTGCCTATCCTCCACATCAATATTTAGTTTTTCAAACAATAAATTTTGATCGGGCTCAGATTGTAAATATTTGGGATGTGAAGAAGCTAAAATCAGACGGTTATAGGTTTTAGTTGGTCGACAAACGTATCTTGCTGAACAATCAACAAATAAACTAAGTGGTCCATCAGTGGATAAAAGAATGTTTTTGTTCTCAACTATTCTGCTATAGCCTGCTCGAAAGCCATTGAGAAATTGCTCAGTGTAGTCATTAACAGCAATTGGTTTGTTATTAAGTTGTGGAACGGTGATTTTTGCTGGTGTTTCTTTTTCGAATACAGGAAAAATAGCTGCCAATTCTTTTTCAGTTTCTAAAGTTAAATACTGAGGTATAAAATGAGTTTTTAAAACGGTATGGTTTCCCAGGTTTAAACTGGCCAGATCATCATTTTTGTTATTGATTGAGTCTTCCCTGTGGTGAAATAGAGTTTCTAAATCAATAATAACGGGCTGGCAGCCTCGGGCAATGATATTTCCGTGGTGAATATCAACGGCTTCAAGCGTGTATAATAAACTTAGTAATAACCCTGCCTGATAGTAGTAATCAGCAACCTGTTCGATACTTTTACATTGCTTATGAGGAATATATTCCATCCAACCGTAATTTTTCTTAGAGAGATATCTGGGTTGATATAATTCTGAAAAGCCCAGTTGTTGCGCAAAAGCATAAAAATTTTGTTCAATATCCAGACATCTCGGTTTATAGGCCAGTTTTCGGCCACAACTTAGCTCTATTATCAGAGATTGCTGACCGTTTTCATGCTCATCTCCCTGTTGAGAGCCCAGAGCAACAAAATTACCTATAGATCCTGAATTAAAAATAACCTGGGTAATTTCTGCTTTATCGTTATTCCAGCGGCTGATAATGTTGGTTGTGTTATTTCTCCAATTTTGGGTGGCAGTTTGTATTTTTTGTTTTAAAATCGGATAGCTTGAATTGAGTTCTTTTTTGGTTTCAATGAGTTGTTTTATCCCAATACCAGTTTTTTTAGTTTCTTTGTTCACATTTTCTTTGTTTAAAAGCGTGGCCAGAGAAAATCTGCTGATCCCGAAAACCTTATTGAGTAAAAGAGACAAGAAGACAGATACACAAGCAGGATCCAGTGGTTCCTTAAATAACAACAGACAATCCCGAACACATCCGCTAAAACAAAACTCCAGTTCTTCCCTGAAAACTTCAAGGGAACCTAGCTTTATGTGTTTTGGGAAAAATTCATTCATATTTATTGTTCTGCCATTAATTAAAATATTTATACTTGCCGAGATATTAAATAAACAATTAGATCCGCAATTTGATTGCAGAGATTGCATGAGGACTATTAAACGGTTTTTATCGAGTTTCAGATATCACTTATTGGACGAGAGTTAGAAAAAATCGGACAAGAAAAAACTGATATAAATCAACAAATTAAAGTGGGTTGGTGTGATAGGCAACCAAAAAGTGATAGGAACTGTCCAGAAATGACAAGCTGGAGAAATGAAAATAAACAGGAAATTGAAAAATCAGGGGTAAATATTGTTTAACCAGGGCTTGAAAAATGCGTTTGAGCTTAGATTTTTCTGTCATTCTTTAGTGTAAAGGTTTCTAATAATAAATTTTGGCAGGATTAGACCAAAAAAAGGCAGGATTAGACCAACAATAAAAAATAACAAGAGTAAGCTTAAACTATCGTAACTATTCAGCTTACCCCTAAAATGAGCCATCTCATCGTTCAAAAATGGTCAAATAATCGAGTATACTCACATTTTTTGCCTCGATCTGACTCATTTTAGAGGCAACCTGAACAGTTACGGGTACATGTAACAACT
>JBFFIY010000046.1:0-32724 GCA_041556195.1 Enterobacterales bacterium | reverse complement strand
TTCATCATAGAAATTCAATTCCCCCTTTTTTAGAGTGAATTTAAGGTTTTTCAAATCTCCCAATTTATTATGTTGTGTTGCGGATTAACTTTTTGGGTAGTTTAAAAAACAGGATAAAATCCATTGGTTTTTCACAACAAGGGCAAAGATGTTCGAGTCGTGTTTTTAATGGTAAAGGCGCGATAGCCACTTTCAATAAAAGTTGGAGCTGTTGTAATGTTTTCTTTGCCAATCCATGAAGAAAGCCATAATCTCTAGCTCTTCTAAAACCTTTGGGTAAAACATGTTGAAGTACCAGCCAAAGAAAATCGATGGCTGTTTCAGTTCTGAATCTCCAAGTTTTAGTTTTACTATCCTGATAACGAAAAGTCACTTCACCCTGTTCATGTTTTATAATATTGTTTTCATTAATGACACCACGGTAGAGATAGCGAGCAAGGTATTTTAATGCAGGTTCCCCACGACCGACATGTTGACACTGTGCCACCCATTTTTTAGGAAGTGCTATGGCATATTGAATCTTAGAGTCTTGTATTGCTTTGAGGAATTTTCCTCTAAAAACTTGTGCTAGAGCAAATTCGTTGAATAAATATCTTTTGGACTTGGTTTGCCATAAAGATTGAGAAGATTGAAACGAACCAGCCGGTATAATGATATGAATATGCGGGTGAAATTCCAACTTTCGGCTGTGAGTATGCAAAATTGCCGTCATGCCGAGTTTTCCCCTGAGATACTTATCATTTTTAGCAAAGGTATTTAAGGTTGCAACCGCCGCTTCAAACAATGTCGCATAAACTAAACGTTGATGCTCCCAGGCAAAGGCTCGCAGTTCATAAGGCAAGGTAAAGGTCACCATGAAATAATTAACGGGTAAGAGTTTTTGTTGCTGCCGAGCTAACCATTTGCAGTTACTTTGATGCTGGCATTTTGGACAACTTCTGTGCCCACAAGAGTGACAGAATGTTTGCTGTTGGCGACAAGGCGTACAGCGGTATTGCATCTCTCCATATTCAGGCGTTCTACAATTGATTAAAGCATTTAACGCAAAATGATGCGTTGTACTAAACTTACCTTGATATTGATGGATTAAATCTTGTTGATATTGCCGCGCCAGGTCGGCGAGGGAAATCATGACTTCACCCACTGAATGTTTAATTGATCAATCAAATAATTGAGCATTAATGCATTGTTTTGCTGAGCTTGCTCTGTCATTTTTGTGTACTTGGCCGTGGTTATTGGGCTGGCATGGCCTAAGAATTCCTGAATAGAACGAAGGCTGACGCCGGCTTCCAATAAATGGGTGGCAATGCTATGTCGTAAAGTATGGATATGAACATTCTTGTTAATGCCGCATTGTTTTGCAACTATTTTGATAGCTTTTTGCACACCGCCTTTATCCATATAGAGATATTTCCCTTTGATATAGCGAAAATGGGGTGGTTTACCGCCAGGGAAAATTAAATGGGTATGGCGGTGAGTTGACCAATAGTGACGCAGCGCTTTGAGTGTTTCCAGCGGCAAGGGAACAAACCTGTCCTTCATATTTTTACATCGGCGTAAGTGCACACGCATTAAAGTACTATCGATATCAGCCACTTCCAGGCGCAAAGCCTCAGTTAAGCGTAGCCCCAGGCTATAGGTGACAAGAAAATAGGTTTGATAGCTAAGCTTTTGAGTGGCATTAATGATGTTGGCAACTTCTTGTATCGCTAAGACATCTTGGAGAGGTTGAACCTTTGGTGGTTTAACGATATCCACCCATTTCCAGGTTTTACCAAGCACATGTTGGTAAAAAAACTGAATTGCATTGCGGTCAACTTTGACTGTACTCCAAGAATGAGATTCTACCAAGGCCAGGAAATACTGTTTGAGTTGTTCAGTGTTTAAGTGATCGGGGCAAATATCAAAAAACTGACTCAGTCTTCGTACGCTGCGAGAATACATTTCAATGGTCTTTTCACTTTTACCTTGAAGAATTAATGCGTTAATATGTTGCTTATGTAATTGATTGAAACGGGTTTGGTCTAAATTGTTCATGATCTTCTCCTTAACAATCCTCCAAAATTGGAGGGCATTAAGAAGTAAAGTCGATCATTGCCTTTTCTGCCGCGTAGCGGCTTCGTCCAACAAGTCAAGTAACGCGGACGGCGATAAAGCTGCCGCCGGTTCTTGAGACGTTAGCTTTTGGTGCATCTTAATATTAAGCATTTTAGAAAAAATTGGTAAATCTGTGTAAATAAAATTGGAGAATTTGTATGTGGGATTGTTCTTACAGTATTAATTATCTTGATCATAAATTAGAGTTTAATGGAGTCTCACTTGTTAGTGTTCAGTATGAGCCTGACCATGATTGTTTTAGAGATGTAAAATTTGACCATAATTATTACATTTCTGGTGAAACAGAGGAGCGTATTGAGGTTTCAACTAACTATCGAGGCCTTAAAGGAACACAGAATTACCAAGTTGAAGTTTTAGTTAATGGTAACTGTGTCAACACCCTAATGATTCAGAAAACTCCCAATGGAGATATTTATACTCAAAAAGATAGCAAGGAATATTAAAGTAATAAAGCTAACAAAAAGTTGCAATGGATTCCGTAAACTGTACCGACAATTGCAAAAAAGACGCAATTGACAGCCCAGTTTACTCCACAATTGAACAGGGCGTTAATGACTGTCCGCTATGAAGAAAAATTATCACCAGAAATGTAGTTGCTTGACTGACCGAGTTTGGCACAAAACAGCCTTAGACGTAACTTCTATATAAGTACAATTATTACCAGTCGCTTAAAAGCCCTGTTCAGGTAACGTCTGCATTCACTCTTTAGATGGATTTTAATTAATTTAGAGTGATAAATTGCACCCATATAGGTGCAATTTGTCTGAGAAAGCAGGACACCCTATTTTTGTATAAGTACGAGAAACCAGCCGATATAGATAGTCACAATAAAATTGGAGTTTCATTGCGACCTGGTTTGAAATTAAATATTAGTTAGTGATGTTCAGCATCTTCTGCTGAAATGTTATAACCTGCACCTATTTCCAATGAAAACAATGCATCATCGAAGGTTTGGTTATATTTCAAATCGGCCACCATTTTGAAAGGTACTTGACCATTTGTTTTATCTAAAGTGACAATCAATTTAACAGGGAAATGGTTCTTGGTGTCTGCCCAAACTGTAATGTTTGTGCCGTTTTCTCTGATGATGAAACCTTCTGCTAAAACACCGTTAATCTTTTTAGCAGCTAAATATTCAGCCGGCTCACCTTGATAGTTTTTAAGCTGTTCGTACCAATAAAGTGGATCTTCCTCTGGCGATGATGATTTATTACCGATATCAAAATTAAAAGGTGTTGCTAACTTGGGACCAGGAAAAAAGATCACGCCCTTTCTTTCCTCTAGATTGAGCACATTAATTACAGCTCCACTCTCAGCGTTGCCGAGAGGCAATGTTTCAACTCGAAGTTGGCCAGGTACTCGATGATAGACTTTCACGTCCATTAAATGCTGACCATTGCTTTCTATTCGGCTGGAATAAAACATCGAAGATGCTAGCTGCATCTTAGAGAGCACTGTAGCAAAAGCAGTTTTTGATGGTGCGCCCATAAATACCACAGTTAGCACAACTGCTACAATGGCCCCCATCGAACCAGCCAATCGCATTGACTGCCAGCTAAATACAGGCGAGAATATTGCTTTCAATTGGTCAATTAATTTAATATTCTGCGGTTGCGTTATTTTTACTTGCGACACTTCTACTTGCGACTCTTCTCGGTTGCCTTCCTCGATTATCATTCGTTGTAGATTACTCTCCATTTTCTGATAATCATCTTCAGTTAGCTGTTCCGTTTTTAAGGTAGAGATACGACCGGCTAGATCATCATCAAGTTCGTTTACTGCTTGTTGATTGTGAACGTCATTTTGTTTCATAACTTGCTCCTAAAAAGTGAGACTTTTTTAATATTTGAGAAAGCTTTTGTTTGGCTCGATTTAATGTAATGCCAACATTTCCTGTTGTAATATTGAGTTGCCCGGCAATTTCCTGATAAGAAAACTCTTCGATATGACGCAGAGAAAACACGTTAGCTTCAAGCTGTGAAATTTGACATAAGGCTTTTCGAAAACGGCTCATATCCTGGCTACGCATCAATTGCTTGTCGGGAGCGTCCTGCTCCTTTGACTCAATTGATTGAACCGGAGCTTCCTCCAGGATTTGTTCGGCTTGACGACTCTTCTTGCGTAGTAGGTCGTAACTTGCTGAAGTCGCCATCACTTTTAAATATGCAGGCCAACTTTGTATTTTGTCGAATGCCGTAAAGTTCTTCTTAAACAGCTTTAAGAAAACTTCTTGCACAATATCTTCTGCAAGATGTTTATCGCCTAATAAGCGATATGCCGTTAGAAATACTTGGCGTCCATTTTGATTTGCCAGCTCGGCGATATGGCTTGTTTTGTTATTATTCAACTATTTGCTCCTAAAACTCTTCTCATAGTATAAGACGAAGACAATCAAGATTTTCTTACAGGATATTAACGAAATTTTGACTAGACACTATGTTTTATTGAATTAATTGTAGTTTGTGCCATTGATAGTCGGCTTGTTAAGAACGATTAAGAGCTAGAATTTCTCGAAAGCGGCCATGATAATAAAATGGTGATTACGAGACCAATGAATGTCTCACAAGTTTGATATTCTTTTAAGAAATACATTTCTTTCTTAACAATTAACTGGCTTATGGTGAACAAATATTCTGGTGTGAACATGAATATTTTTAGCCTTTCACAACTAAACAAAGGTTCAAAGATTAAAGTATATTTTAACCGCTTATAAACCGAGTTTTTTTGTCAGGTAATCACTGGTGAGGTGCTTTACAATATTCAAAGGTTCACATTTATTTGTGCTGTCTATCTCGTTGAAGTCTATGAGTCCAATTATTTTGGCAACTTTTAGTGCGCTAAAATTTAATTGTTTATTACGCTTGCCAATTCCGATGAGAGCGCCTCCCATCGATGATCTCACCGAGCGTTTTTCATTTTTTATAGTCCGGTTTATACGTTCGATGCAATCCTGGAAAAACTCATCAGATAAAGCTTTATTGCGTTTGTTTTTGGACAATTCGTAGATCAGACCGTAGCCACACTGGCGTCGAAGATCGTGTTCACTTTCTATCCAACTTTTGGCAATGTCAAATGCAAAAGACGTTTTAGCTAAGGTTGCATCACAGGAGCTGAACACGTGAGTTAACATGCCGATACCAAGCTCCTCTACTTGAGCTTCAGCCTGTTGTTGAGTCATGAGTTTAGGATCATCAATCAGAAGGGCTATTGTTTTTACATCGTAATTATTGGTTTGCCACAGCTCCAGTGCCAGCAAGTGGTCACGGCCAATTTTCCTGGCGAGTTTACGGAGCTGAGTAAGACCAATACCAAAGCTATCAAGTCCACCAGTTTTATCGAGTTTATTCCAATGCTCCAACCCACGTTTGTTCTGATTTTCTTTCAATAATTTAATGACTTCAGCTTTTTTCATAATATTTGTCCTGATCCCATCAAGGAGCTGTTGTGTTTAGTCAAAGTACTTCTTTGCTTAACTTAGACCATTTTAACACGAACAAAATAAGGGTTTTTCTTATTTCAAAAAATCAACAGTCCTCAGGCTTTTTTATCGGCTGATTGAATTATCAAATAAGTATCCCTTTCTTTTTAAAAAACACTTGCTCAATCACAATGGCAAATAACCCTGTCCAAATCAAGCTAAAGGTAATTAAGCGTCCATCTGGAAAAGCTTCATGGTAAAGAAAGTAGCCCAGAACCCCCATTAGTGTGGGGCCAATATATTGCAACATGCCAATGCTGGTGTAGGTTAATTTTTTACTGGCGCTGATAAACCAGATCAATGGCAAGATGGTGATCAGACCTGAAATCAGTAACAATATATCAAGGGACAGGCTAATTTCCAGAAACCCGATTTTTTGCACACTCATCAAATAAACCAGATAGGCAAGAGCAAGTGGGGTGAGTAGTAGAGTTTCTACAAACAACCCTTCACTGCCTCCCACTTCTGCTTTTTTTCTAATTAGTCCGTAAATGCCAAAGCTCAAACCGATAATAAGCGCCAGGTATGGAATTTGACCAAATCGTACAATTTCTTGAATGACTCCCAATACTGCCAGTAATACCGCAAATTTTTGTGCGGGTTTTAAGGTTTCTTTTAGAAAAACAGCTGCCAGTGCAACATTCACCAGTGGGTTGATAAAATAACCCAGACTGGCTTCTAAGACGCGATCATGACTGATTGCATACACGAAGACTAACCAGTTAATGGCGAGCAATAGGGCGGCTGTGCCTAATAAAAAACCATGTTGTCGAATATGGGTGATGGCGGTGGTTATAAAGCCTTTTTGAGTGAGACTTAGAAAAATAGCGAGAGAAATGGCAGACCAGATAATTCTGTGAGCAATAATTTCATAGGGCGTTACTTCGGATATAGCCTTAAAATAATAGGGTGATAAGCCCCAGAAAACAAAAGCGGCAATACCCAGTAATAAACCTTTATTTTGATCTGTCATTGCGCGTCATCTCTTTCAAATGATTGATGGCTCAGGTGGCTGAACATTTCTTACAGTTCTTTTTTTACATAAAGACGAGAGCATACCTGACCAGAGACTTTTTCGCGATGTAATTGCCAGGACAGAGGAACTTCAAGCTCTACAAGTTCAGATTCAGATTCTATATAAATCCAGCTTGTTGATTTTAACCAGTTATTTTTTTCTAAAAGATGAATAATGTCAGGTAATATTTGTTGGTTAAAAGGGGGATCCAGGAAGATAATGTCCATGGGTATGGATGTTTTGTTTAAAAAGCTTTTTGCATCCGATTTAGTGAAGGATAAATTGCTGGATTTCAGCGTTTGAATATGCGCTTTAAGCTGTTTTGACACTTCAGAATGGGTATCGACCAGATAGACCTGTTCAGCTCCACGTGAAGCCGCTTCCAGCCCTAAAGCACCGCTGCCGGTGAATAGATCAAGACAATTTGCACCTTGAATAATCGGTGAGAGCCAATTGAATAAAGTCTCTCTGGTTCTATCTGGCGTTGGCCTCAGGCCTTCAACCTGAGGCACTTTTAATTTTCGGCCACGCCAGCTTCCGCCAATGATGCGAATTTGACCAAAGGCGTTTTTTTTGGAGGCTTTTTGTTTTTTTGCTAATACCATACAATTATTTAACCTCAACTCGGGATAAGACAGGTCAAGAATTCTGATTTAACACATAAGTTTAAACAAGTTACAGTGTCTTGTGTTTTACACATGTCAATAATTGGCTCAATGTAGGGATTTTTGTGCCAGACAAGGCATGTTTACGAGCAAATAGCTGGCTATTTTGAGTGAACATAACGCAGTATGGCGCGTAAATCACTGTATTGAGCGGCCTTGCTTATCCTGAGCTGAGGTTATTTATGCTTAAAACTTAAAAAATACCTGTGGAGTTTATGAAATATAGCGACTAAATGGTAGGATAAACTCCTTTTAATTATAATTGTTCAGTTTGGCTCTTTAGTTACAGACTTATTTGATGATTTGCTGAAAAGCAAGTCAAAACTTTGAAAGGGCAATAGAGGCACATTAAGTCAGAATTAAGTTAAAAGTCATTCTTTATTAGTAATAACGGGGTAAATTTTAAGATCTTATGAAAAGCGACAAATCCAAGTCCAAAAAGGACTTCTTTGGTTGGTTTAAGGGAAAAAAACAACCAGAAACCCCCGAACAAGAAAAGGCTATATCTCAGCAAGAAGAATTGGAGCCGGAAAAACAGAGGGTCGATTTCAACAATCAGACAATGCAAGAAGTGGTTGAGACGCCCGAGGCTATAAATGAGCCAGTTCCTGTTCTCGAACCAGGCACAGAAGGTACAAACGCCGAAGATACAAATACTGAAGAACCAGGCATTGAAGACACAAGTGTCTCACAAAATGTACAGGCAATAGAAGAACCTGATGTGGATCAAAGTGAAAAACCTGGTTTTTTCTCCCGACTTAAATCTGGTCTCAGGAAAACCCGGGATAAACTTGGCGGCGGGATTGCCACATTGGTGTTGGGGCGAAAACAAATTGATGATGAGTTACTGGAAGAATTAGAAACTCAGCTCATTCTGGCGGACGTGGGAATGGATACCACTCAAAAAATTATGAATAACCTCACGCAACAAGTTGCCAGAAAAGAGCTTGCTGATCCCCATGCTTTAATAATGGCCTTAAAAAAATTGTTGGCTGATTTATTGGTTGCAGTTGATACACCGCTTGAAATAGATGAGGCTAAAAAACCTTATGTGATTTTAATGGTTGGCGTTAATGGGGTGGGAAAAACCACCACTATCGGTAAATTGGCTAAACGTTTTCAAAAACAGGGAAAATCGGTAATGTTAGCCGCTGGCGACACTTTTCGGGCAGCAGCGGTGGAACAGTTACAAGTCTGGGGTGATAGAAACGATATTCCTGTTATTGCACAACACACAGGCGCTGATAGCGCATCAGTACTTTTTGATGCGTTAGAATCGGCTAAAGCCCGAGGTGTAGATGTGCTGATAGCTGATACTGCCGGTAGACTGCATACCAAATCAAATTTGATGGAAGAGCTGATCAAAGTTAAGCGTGTTATGCAAAAACTTGAGGCTTCTGCACCCAATGAGACACTGTTAGTGCTTGATGCCGGTACTGGGCAAAATGCGATTAATCAGGTTGAACATTTTAATAAAGCTGTGAAACTCAGTGGTTTGGTTTTGACAAAACTGGATGGAACGGCAAAAGGCGGTGTATTATTTGCACTTGCTGATAAATTTAAGATCCCCATTCGCTATATTGGGGTGGGTGAAGCGATTGATGACTTAAGAACCTTTCAAGCGAATGATTTTATTGAGGCTCTGTTTGACAATGAGATAGTTGACGAAGAAATAGTTGATGAAGAAATAACTGACGAGAAAACAGATAATGAGTGAACAGTTCTTATGTCAAACCAGTGCTAACCATGAGTCTGATGCAAAATGATCCGATTTAATCAGGTCTCCAAACGATATGAAAGTGGTCATGAGGCTCTTCATCGTGTCGATCTGCATTTAAAAGCGGGAGAAATGTCTTTTTTAACTGGTCATTCCGGTGCTGGAAAAAGCACATTATTAAAGTTAATAAGCTTAATGGAGAGACCTACCCAGGGACAAGTTTTTCTGGCCGGTCAAAACCTTGATGGAGTCAGTAAACGTCGAGTACCATTTATCCGTCGTAAAATGGGCATTATATTTCAAGATCATCAATTATTATTTGACCGCACTGTGTTTGATAATGTGGCATTGCCGTTACAAATTTCTGGATATTCACCCAAAGAAATTGCTCGCCGTGTAAGGGCGGCTCTGGATAAAGTCGGGCTTCTGAGCAAAGAAAGGCAAAAACCTATTATGTTATCAGGTGGTGAACAACAACGTGTGGGTATTGCCCGAGCTGTGGTTAATAAACCACAAATACTGCTTGCCGATGAGCCAACTGGTAATCTTGACCCGCAACTTTCATCTGAAATAATGAAGCTGTTTGAGCAATTTAATGATGTGGGCGTCACCTTATTAATTGCCAGTCACGATTTGAGTTTGATTGCAAAAATGCACCATAGAATCCTTACTCTAAAAGGTGGCCAACTTATTGCCGATGGCCTTGCCCCTGAACAGCCAGAGGAAATGACTCATGGTTAATTCAGGCCGAGCAAACAATTCCAACGCAAACAAACTCCGAAAAACCAGGTTAGTTCGTAAGATCCGGCGTGGTGCTAAAACCTCAGGACCAGGACTCAAACAAAAACTCATCACCTGGTTTCGGCATCATCAAGATGAAATAAGACGCAGTTTGAAAGAACTCTTTGAAGCCCCCGGTTCTTCTTTAATGTCTATGACCGTATTGGCTATTGCTCTTGCACTACCTGCCGGTTTACAGGTGGTATTAAAAAACTCTCAACAATTGGCTGAAGGTCTGGATGATGCCAACCGCATTTCATTATTTTTGCACATGGGAGCAAAACCTGACGCGGTGCAAAAGTTAACAAGGAAACTCTCGGCAAGAACCGATTTTCTGGAAGTAGAATTAATTACACCGAAACAGGGGTTGGAGGATTTTGAAGAGCGTTCAGGGTTTGGTGATGCCCTGCAATATCTTGATAAAAATCCATTACCCTATGTGCTGGTTATATCACCTTCGGTAGATTATGCCTCTGTGGCGGCAGCAGAGAAATTATTAGCTGAACTACAAGATCTGGTATTAGTGGATAAAGCCCAACTTGATCTGGAGTGGGTTAGACGTCTTCATGCGGTAATGGATCTGGCCAGAAGGGCCATAGATGCACTGGGACTATTATTTGCATTAGCAGTGATCCTGATTGTGGGCAACACCATTCGTTTAGCCATTCATAGCCATCGGGATGAAATTAAAGTGGTGAAACTGGTGGGGGCAACCAATGGTTTTATTCGTAGGCCTTTCTTATATACCGGGATCTGGTTTGGGTTGGGAGGGGCGTTATTAGCCTGGTTTATGCTGATGATTACTCTAATGTTTCTCAAACAACCCGTGGCGCAGCTTTCAATGGCTTATGGCAGTGGCTTTCAACTGGAAACAATGACAACATCAGAAATCTTGATACTATTAGGTTTAGGAGCCGGATTAGGCTGGCTTGGATCATGGATCTCGGTTTCAAGGCATTTGCGAGAAATTGAGCCTGGTTAAGTTGTAATAAAAAAGGCCCTGTGACAAAAAGTCATAGGGCCTTTAAAATAACCAGTAATTTTATTACTTCTTAGCCTGTCGATAAAGGCGCTTGCGATCAGACTCCAAAAGCACCTTTTTACGAATACGGATAGACTCAGGTGTGACTTCTACCAGTTCATCTTCATCAATAAATTCTAATGCCTGTTCCAGTGTCATAATGATTGGCGGTGATAAAATCAGATTTTCATCCGTGCCAGATGCTCTTACGTTGGTTAGCTGTTTAGCTTTAATGGGATTAACTACAAGGTCATTGGCGCGAGAATGAATACCAATAATCATGCCTTCGTAGAGTTCTACACCATGACCTAAAAATAAACGCCCACTGTTTTGTAAATTAAACAGGGAGAATGCAACTGCTTTACCCTGCCCGTTACTGATCAGAACACCATTTATTCTTCTGCCCAGTTCACCGGGCGCCATAGCATCGTATTTTAGAAAAGAATGGTAAATGAGTCCTGTGCCTGAAGTGGCTGTTAAAAACTCGGTTTGAAAGCCGATTAAACCGCGAGAAGGTATTTCAAAGTCGATACGAACACGGCCTTTACCATCAAGCTGCATATCGGTCATTGAAGCCTTACGTTCTCCCAGTCTTTCCATCAAAGTACCTTGATGTTTTTCTTCAACATCAATGGTCAAAGTTTCCCAAGGTTCCATTTGTACCCCGTCAACCTCTTTGATAATAACCTCTGGACGGGATACACCCATCTCAAAACCTTCCCGGCGCATGGTTTCAATTAAGATAGCAAGATGTAGTTCTCCACGACCAGATACTTTAAATTTATCTTGATCTTCTGTGTCTTCTACCCGAAGGGCCACATTATGAATAAGTTCTTTCTCAAGTCTTTCTCTGATCTGGCGAGAAGTGACAAATTTGCCTTCTTTTCCGCAAAATGGAGAATTATTAACCTGGAAAGTCATGGTTACGGTAGGTTCGTCAACCGTTAATGGGGGAAGTGCTTCCACATTATTTGGATCACAAATGGTGTTAGAAATACTGATGGGCGAAATACCGGTGATGGCAACAATATCGCCAGCAAAGGCTTCACTCACTTCAGTTCTTTCTAGCCCCATATAACCCATAACCTGACCAATTTTGCCTTTATGAGTTTTACCTTCATCATTAACAACCATGACCTGTTGGTTGGTTTTAATGCTGCCACGAGTGATACGACCCACACCAATCGCACCAACATAGCTTGAATAATCCAGAGTTGAGATCTGCATTTGCAGGCTACCTTCCGGGTCAACATCAGGCGGATTAACATGATCAATAATGGCTTGAAATAGTGGATCCATATTGCCTTCAGTGATGTTACTCTCTAATCCTGAAAAGCCGTTTAACGCTGAAGCATAAACAATTGGGAAGTCCAGTTGTTCATCGGTAGCACCTAATCGATCAAATAAATCAAATACCTGATCAATGACCCAATCAGGACGCGCACTGGGTCGGTCAATTTTATTGATTACAACAATAGGTTTTAGTCCCTGAGCAAAGGCTTTCTGGGTGACAAAACGAGTTTGAGGCATTGGTCCATCAACGGCATCAACCAATAACAATACCGAATCTACCATTGATAACACTCGTTCAACCTCTCCACCAAAATCGGCGTGTCCAGGTGTGTCTACGATATTAATGCGGTAGTCATTCCAGCGGATGGCGGTATTTTTTGACAAAATGGTGATACCACGTTCTTTTTCAAGATCGTTGGAGTCCATGACTCTCTCATCCAACTTGATTCTGGCATCAAGCGTACCTGATTGTTGCAGCATCTGATCAACCAGGGTTGTTTTACCGTGGTCAACGTGAGCAATGATGGCTATGTTTCGTAGATTATTAATCAATGTAAGTGTCCAAAAAGTTGCGCTTCACGAAAAGGCGGCTATTCTAACAGGAACCAGACGGGCTGTATTGCTAAAAATTGTACATTTTTTATGCTAAAGCCTTTTTATTGATTAAAAATGGTTTGTGAGCACTATTTTGGTGCAATCATTTAGCTGTTTGCACAACAATAGAGCCCTGTTAACGATCAAAAGCTATCAAAATACTTGTTAAGCCAGTAAAAATGGTAAAATACAGATTGGCATTATCTTTGCTAAATACAGTCATTGTTAATGGTTGTGTATCATTGACGCGTTAATGTTTTTTTGAACCCAGTCAAGCAGCTAAGTTATTAACCCTATTTATTTTTAGAGGAAGCACCATGTCTACCGAACTTGCCGAAAATATTGTTAGCCTTATTAAAGAACAAGAGGTTAAATTTATTGATTTAAGATTTACCGATTCCAGAGGTAAGGAGCAACATGTTTCTATACCCGCTATGCGTATTGATGTTGAAGAACTAGAAGAAGGCAAAATGTTTGATGGTTCATCTATTGATGGCTGGAAAGGTATCAATGAATCTGACATGGTGTTAATGCCTGATTTGACAACGGCATTTATTGATCCCTTTTATGAAGAAACGACCCTGGTATTAAGATGTGATATCTTAGAGCCAAATACCATGACTGGTTATGATCGTGATCCTCGTTCTGTGGCAGCACGCGCTGAGAATTATTTAAAATCAACAGGTATAGCTGATACTGCGTTTTTTGGCCCGGAGCCAGAGTTCTTCCTGTTTGATGATGTCCGTTTTAAAACCGATATGTCTGGTTCTTTTTATAAAGTTGATTCATCAGAAGCTTCCTGGAATTCTGACAAAAATTACGATGAAGGCAACATAGCCCACCGACCTCGAGTAAAAGGTGGATACTTTCCTGTACCTCCCGTTGATTCTTCACAAGATATTCGAAGTGCCATGTGTTTGGTACTTGAAGATCTGGGCATTGAAACCGAAGCGCACCATCACGAAGTAGCGACCGCCAATCAGAACGAACTGGCTGCTAAGTTTAATACTCTGGTTAAAAAATCTGATGAATTGCAAATCATGAAATATGTGGTGCATAACGTTGCTCACGCTTTTGGCAAAACAGCGACCTTTATGCCTAAGCCAGTAGTCGGTGACAATGGTAGTGGCATGCATGTACATCAATCTCTTTCTAAAGACGGTAAAAATATTTTTGCTGGCAATCAGTATGGCGGACTTTCTGAAGAAGCTTTGTACTATATTGGCGGTATCATCAAACATGCTCGTGCTATTAATGCTTTTACTAATGCTTCTACCAATAGTTATAAGCGACTGGTTCCAGGGTTTGAAGCACCGGTTATGCTGGCTTATTCTGCCAGGAATCGTTCTGCTTCTATTCGTATTCCTCATGTACCCAGCCCTAAGGCTCGTCGTATCGAAGTTCGATTCCCGGATCCTACAGGTAACCCTTATTTAGCCTTTTCTGCCATGTTAATGGCTGGTCTTGATGGTATTCAAAATAAAATTCATCCTGGCGATCCAATGGACAAAGATTTATACGACTTACCACCAGAAGAAGCCAAGGATATTCCAACTGTAGCTTCATCATTAGAGCAGGCATTAGACGCCTTAAATGTGGACCGAGAGTTTTTGAAGCAAGGTGATGTTTTTTCAGATGAAATGATTGATGCTTATATCGATTTAAAACGCTCTGAAGTTGAATATTTGAATATGACAACACATCCTGTTGAATTTGAGATGTACTATAGCCTGTAGGCGCTGATCTGATATAGCGAGAACTGTTTGAATTTGAAGGTCGAAAAATCTTAAGTTGTGCGGATTTTTCGGCCTTTTTAGGTATATACTAAGAATTATGTAGCTCAATCTGGATTGTTGAGGTGAGTATGAAACCATTTTTTTCTATTGTCATAATTTTTGCGACAAGCTTAATGTTTTTCGGGCTCAATTATGAGCTTAATGCAGCAGAAACAACAAAACCTGCTGGTTCAGGTGAGCAAAACCCAAAAGAGAAAAAAACCGAAGAAGAAAAACAGGTGATTTATCGCTGGGTTGATGAAGATGGTAATGTTGTTTTATCCGATCAGTATCATAAAGGCGCTGAAGAAATTATGGTGCCAAAAGTTCAAACCATTAAATACCCGCCAACACCACAAATTCAATTTCCAGGAAGTGATAAACCCAGCAAAGCTAAAAAAACACAGGTCAATTTAGAAATCGTTTCACCAGTAGATGGTAGTTGGCTGGACAATACTCTGGGTGATGTCAACATTCAGGTAGCTGTTTCGCCTCCTCTTAGCTATCGTCAAAGGTTGATTATTGAGTTGGATGGTAAAATTGTTAACAATGATGGTGGTTCCAGTGTTTCCCTGAAAGGCCTGAATCGAGGAGTTCATATTATTACCGCTATGGTTCTGGAAGGAAAATCCATTAAACCCTCCGCTAAAAAAACTACTACCTTTAATGTGCGTCGTCCAATTGTCAGGTAATAAGGTCTTACTGCACAATAATTATCAAAATCTATTTCTAAGACCGCACCTTTTTGGTGCGTTGGTCGATATTCTGCATTACACTTATCTATAATGACTATTTCATCTTCCAAATTTGTATTAAACCGATTAAATCTGGCTTTGCTGGTGATAGATGTGCAGCAGAATATATGTTGGGTAAATGTTGCTGCCGAAGAACTGTTAGGTCATAGCTCACGACAACTGGTGGGCTCTCAAGTTGAAGACTGGGTTCAAAATAGTGAGTTTTCAAGCCAATTTGTGATCTCTACCCTGCTTGAAGGCAAACAATTTAACCAGAGAGAAAGCCTGTTACTTTTAAACTCCGGTAAGTCTGTTAAAGTTGATGTCGCCATAAGTCAGTTTGAGGAAGATTCTGCCAGCTTTTTATTGATTGAACTCAATCCCGTGATGCCAGGCGAATTGATAATGGTGGATGAAAAAGAGTTGGATCAACACCGACAGACCCAGCAGCTTCTTGGAAACCTCGCTCATGAAATTCGTAACCCTCTTGGCGGATTAAGAGGAGCGGCGCAATTATTATCAAAACAATTAACCCCTGAGCAAATGCCCTTTACGGATATTATTATTCGAGAAGCTGATCGAATGAACCATTTGATCGAGCGTGTTTTAGGTGCGGGCAAACCTGAACATCGAACAGAATTTAATATCCACCAGATCATAGAAGAAGTATTGGATCTGATTGAAATGGACCTATCCAAAAGCATTCAGATAAAAAGAGATTATGATCCCAGTTTGCCTGAAGTTAGCGGATTTCGTTCCAGCCTTTTTCAAGCACTTTTAAACCTGATCCGTAATTCAGTACAGGCACTCTCCATTGACAACCCTCAGGAAACGGACAGAGCTGAGGTTAACAAACTCATTCGCCTGTCTACCCGTGCTGAACATGGTGTGGTTATTGGAGACAAATTTTCTCGACTGGCGCTTAAAATTGATATTTTTGATAATGGTCCGGGCGTACCAGATGAGATCAAAGACTCTCTTTTTGTTCCCATGGTAAGTGGGCAGAAAGACGGTACAGGTTTAGGGCTTTCTATTGCCAGAGCGGCTGTTGAAAAACAGGGTGGAGTTATTCAATGGAAAAGTCATCCCCAGGCTACCTGTTTTAGTATTTATTTACCAGTGAAAGATTATCAGTGACAGCATGAACATTTATGAAAAAAACCGCATTATGAGGAGTCCTGGATAATGGCGGATCTACAAGCGAAGTTATTATTAATTGATGACGATGAGTCCATACGCTGGGTGTTGGAAATGGCACTAAAAGAAGCTGGATATCAGTTGATTGTATTGCCGGATACGCGATTGGCAGATGAAAAAATAGCCTCTGAAAAACCGGACGTCATTATTTGTGACATACGCATGCCGGGGGAAGACGGACTCTCATTTACCCATAGAATTAAACAGAGCTATCCACAACTTCCAGTTATTTTAATGACAGCCCATGCCGATCTTGATACGGCTGTGAGTGCTTATGACAGAGGTGCATTTGAATACTTACCCAAACCCTTCGATATAGACGAAGTATTGCTACAGGTAGCCAGAGCAGTAGAAAGCACTCAGATAAACCCGGATCGAAAACCACTGAATACAAAAAAAGGGTCATTATTAATAGGTGCCTCTCCCGTTATGCAACAGGTATTTCGTTCCGTGGGACGTCTGGCTCGCTCAGAAGTGACGGTGTTAATTCAAGGAGAAAGCGGCACTGGTAAAGAGCTTGTAGCAAAAGCACTGCATCAAAATAGTACCCGCAAAAATCGTGAATTTGTGGCGCTTAATATGGCGGCAATACCGAGCGAGCTCATCGAATCTGAATTATTTGGTCATGAAAAGGGCTCTTTTACCGGTGCCAATGAAAGACAGATTGGGCGTTTTGAACAGGCCGAAGGTGGAACTCTGTTTCTGGATGAAATTGGTGACATGCCCATGACCGCACAAACACGCCTTCTCAGAGTTTTGGCCGAAGGAGTATTTCATCGAGTAGGAGGGAGAAAAACGCTAAAAACTGATGTGCGCATTCTCACTGCCACCCACCGTGATCTCAACGAATTAGTCGCCACTGGAAAATTCAGAGAAGACTTACTACATCGATTAAATGTGGTAAGAATTGAGCTACCGGCGTTAAGGGAACGTTATCAGGATATTGCTCTTCTTGCTAAACATTTCTTAAATAAAGCTGCCAGAGAAATGTCCGTTTCCCCCAAAAGATTACAACCAGAACTGTTAGCTTATCTGGAAAAACTGGAATGGCCAGGCAACGTCAGACAATTAGAAAACCTGTGCCGATGGTTTAGCGTAATGGCTTCCGGCATTAATTTAACGCTGAACGATTTACCTAAAGACTTTCAAAACAAGCAGATGATAGAAGAACCCTGGTTAGAGCAATTTGAGAATTGGTTGGCAACTAATCTGGAAGCAGGAAATCATCAGGCTATTCAAAACTGCCAGCAAGAGTTTGAACAGGTGTTACTTAAAAAGGTGCTCGATTATCATCAGGGACATCGACAAAAAACCGCAGAATGTTTGGGCTGGGGCAGAAATACCGTGACCAGGAAATTAAAACTAAATGAGCATAACTCGGGAAAAGATAAAGACTAAAAATATTTATCACGAAGGGCACGAAGGAGTTAACAATTTTAGAAGCAGCATGCATAATTTTCTGTTGCAAAATGCTCCAATGGTAAGGCCTTAGCTGTGGGGCAAATGCCTTGTTGGTTATACAGTCGCCAGCCCAAGTCCCGCCATACATCTCCCTGCCAATGTAATAAACGGTCGGTCGAACCTGGTTGCTAGGCTGCATAGTTTGCATGATCAACGCTGATGGAGAGTTCCTTTTTAAAGGCTCAGCTATTGACTGTGTTAGAGTATCCATCAAAGTTTTAATCAGAGGAAAACACAATGAGCATATTAATCTACAGCCTTCTTATAGCCGCATTATTGCCCTATATCACCAAACTGCCTTTAGCGTACGCCATGCACCAGATAGATGGTTACGACAATAAACATCCCAGAGAACAACAGGCCAGGCTGGAAGGTTTTGGCGCTCGCGCTTTGGCGGCACATCAAAACGCTTTTGAATCATTGATAATATTTGCCGCTGCTATCACCACAGCTTTAGCCACCAATCATACTGAAAGCCTTATACAAAACCTTGCATTGATTCATATAGCGGCTCGCATCCTTTATCCCATCTTCTATATGATGAATTGGGACATATTGCGCTCCACCATTTGGACAGTGGGTTTATTTTCATCCATTGCGATTATATTGAATTGTTTGCCGGTTGTTTGATTGTTTAATATGTGAATTCAGGTGGTTCAATAAATCATAATAGCGCCACTGCCTTGTGATGTAGAAAAGTACAACCTTGTTCGCACAATATATTCACGATTTCGATGCAAACGGGCGATGATTTTAGCGTTGTAACTGAAACCACTATCATCATTTCCATCAATAAATTCTTGCACACCGTTTCGGATTTCGAACAAAACCATAACCGTATCCATTTGTCCAAATGTCTGCATGGTATATTTTCTACTGGTTGACGGATTAATGATATAATCCACCTGCTCTCCAGCGGCAATAGTAAAACGTTGTGATTCAAATGCTCGCAGTTCTGGTAAACGTTTTTCAGGGAGTGGATATATTTTCTTAACGGTTTCGATATCAACTGAGGAAAGACCACTTTCTGGAATAAGAGGTTGAGTTTGATATTCTGCTGGTTCTTTAATTAAACCAGCCTGGAATTGGTAATGCATAATTGAGTTTTTATCCCAGTCTGAACCATCTACAGTATTAGCAGGAATTTTACGAATAATATTCCAATTCGTTTCTTCACGAGACCAATTGTTGGGTGGAGCTCCAAGACTAGCGTATACTTTTTCTTCGTCCCATATAATTCCTGCAAGAGGATTTTGATGCTCGTGAGGAAAACCTAATACATGACCGAGTTCATGTAATGCGGTATCTCGCCCATATGGAGTTGTCAGATCCCACCCAAAATTTGTTGTGCGATCAGTGGGGGAACTTGCATATTTAATACAGTCTCTACCAACATATGACCAGGAACCATCCGTCTGATCAAATCCAACTTTAATTGTAGCATCCGTTGCATTATCAACTTCGCGAAAAGTTAAACCAATGCCAAGTTGCTTCCAGGTATCAAAGGCATCTCTTACAGCTTGTTCCTGTTTGCTGCCACCCCTCCAAATTGCAGGAGATTTGAAAAAAAAATAAGTCAAATCAGTTCCATTTACCCACATTTTAGATATGACATTTATTAGACGTAATCTATTAACATCAGAAATATGGTTAAGATCACGCTCTTGAATTTTCGGGAGTGAACAACATTGAAATTTCTGTTCTTCAATATCACTACATTGATGTTTATCTTTTGGTTTGGCTGTCATTTGCATTCTCCAATTTTCAGGTTAAAGAAAGTATGTGTAAATAACTATGCTAGTCGATTTTTTGCTTTTATTTGAATCAATTTTAATTGTTGTTGGAGCCTTTTTAATTTTTTATTAAAAAATTGTTTTATTGTCACTCAACTTCTAAATGCCAATAGCAAGTCCATAAAAAAAGTGAAGGGTAAATTGAAGCTGTGAATGATAAATGTTTCACTTGCCTGGTTTTAAGGGTTTTTTTATTAACGAAGTTATTAGATATAAATAGGTGGGCCAGTTTTGAAAATAATGCAAAGACATCATTTTTATTTAAATCATTAAGCTTGGTTAACAAAGGGTTTGTCTGCTTATCTAATTCCATAATGAACCCAACTACTATTTGAAAAATAAATACCTGTTAGACACTATAATCTAATATTTATTTATGTTTATTTTTGCTAAGTAAATAGGCGAGGCAGCTTCTGTTTGAGTTAATCAAACTATTTGAATTTATTCTTTCCTTAGCAAAGATTCCCTATTAATTTTGTTTCACTGTTGTACAAAAATGCTACACCTTTGTTGGTAAATTGCAAGGATTATTTTTCAGGATAGACCAGTGTTAGCAATGGTTTGGACAAGTATTAACACCAGAATTGCCGCAAACATTTTTCTGGGGAGCCGTTAGTAGTTTATTAATATTCTTTGTATCAATCCATTGAACGAAACAAGCGACATAACCAAAGCATCATCTGCACCCCCACGAGAAATTACAGTATAATCAACTCAGTACGGGATAAGAGTATTTTAACCAATTGATCTAAGGCTTTTTTAATGATTTAGTGCTTTTGAAAAAGTAACAAAGATAACCTCTGAATAAATACCAATTATTTGGCATAAGACTAAAGGAAGAAATATGAAACGTTCAGTTATTATAAGTATTAGTCTAATCACTACTATTATTGCCATACAGGGTTACCGCGTCATAGAAAGTGCTGGCCTGTTGTATGCGATAAAACCCCATTTCTCTGGTCAGTGCGAGGCAGTTTCCGGGATTGTTGGTGCTGAAGACATTACTATTGATCGGGCAAATCATTATGCCTATATTTCTGCCGATGATCGGCGGTTGAATATGAAAAGTCCACAGGTGGATGGTGGGATTTATGGTCTAGATCTAACCAATCCTGAGGCCAGCCCGGTTTTACTCTATCGGGGATCTTCTGCATCCTTTCATCCTCATGGTATTAGCCTCTATCAAGGTGCTCTTTATCAAGGTGTTAAGGGTACGAAATCATTATTTGTGATCAACCATCTAAATAATGGTGAGCAACAGGTTGAAGTTCTGGATGTTAAAGCAGTGGATGAGCTGGTTTTTAGAACTTCAATCAGTTACCCGGATTTAATCACCCCAAATGATCTGGTAGCAATCGGCCCGTCACAGTTTTATGCAACCAATGATCATGGTTATCTGCGGGGTAGCTTTATGCAAACAATCGAAGATTATCTTGGACTGCCTTTATCAACGGTAACTTATTATGATGGAAACAAAGGCAGTATCGTTGCTTCGGGGTTGCGTTATGGTAATGGTATTACCGTATCAGCTGATTTGAAAACCCTGTATGTGGCACAGGTTACCGGCAGAAAAATTTCTGTTTTTGACAGAAACTCAAATACTGGTGGACTCATAAAACGTAGTGAGATCCCGGTCAATTCCGGCCCGGATAATCTGGAGTGGGATGATGTTGGAAATTTGTGGTTGGGGGGGCACCCTCGCTTATTGGATTTTGTGGCACATGCCAAAGACTCAGCAAAAAAATCTCCGTCTCAGGTAATTAAAATAGATGTTTCTTCTGCTCAACCTGTTGTCTCAGAAATATATTTAAGTGCTGGAAATGATATTTCCGGCTCCACTGTTGCAGCCGCCAGTGGAGGTGTCATGCTAATTGGATCAGTTTTTGAAGATCGAATTCTGAAATGTAAACTTTAATGCTCCTTTAGGTGGAACGGGTATATTTGGGATACTAAACACTGGTCATTGGTCTATCCGGTGTCGCCCAATCCACATGAAATTTTTTACCTGCTGGTTTGTCGGTTCTTTCGAAGGTATGGGCTCCGAAAAAATCTCTTTGGCCCTGTAACAAGTTAGCGGGCAATATTTCACAGCGATAAGAATCATAATAGGCCAGAGCCGAACTGAATGCGCCGCAAGGTACGCCAATTAAAGTCGCGTTAGCAATAGCCTGTCGCCAGTTGGATTGATAGCTATTAACAGCTTCACTAAAAAAAGGATCTAACAGTAGATTGTGTAAGTTGTCCTGGCGTTCATAGGCATCGGTGATGGATTGCAGGAAAACGGCGCGAATAATACAACCTGCACGCCAAATTTTAGCAATATTGGAAAAATCAAGTGACCAGTTGTGTTCGTCAGAAGCCATTTGCATTAGATGGAACCCTTGAGCATAGGCACAAATTTTTGAGCAATAGAGGGCGTCATGTAAACATTGGATCGCCTGTTTTCGATCTGTAATGATGTCATTGTTGATAACGGGCCCAAGCAGCTTTTTTGAGGCTTTTACCCGATCCGATTTAAGGGTTGATAGTGAACGGGCGTAAACGGCTTGAGTAATGGTGGGCGTTGGACAACCCATCTGCAAACTACTCACTGCGGTCCAAAGTCCCGTGCCTTTCTGTCCTGCTTTATCAAGAATGATATCGACTAGTGGGAGATTTGTCTCTTCATCAATCTCTTCTAATACTTCAGCAGAGATCTCAATAAGATAACTACCTAAAACGCCCTGGTTCCACTCTCTAAAAATAGAGGCGATTTCTTCAGGGCACATTTTCAGCCCTTCGCGCATCATATGGTAGGCTTCACAGATCAATTGCATGTCGGCGTATTCTATGCCGTTGTGAACCATTTTGACATAATGTCCAGCGCCACTTGGTCCAATGTAAGTCGCACAGGGCACACCTTCGGTAACGGGATTTCCAGGTTCAAAGCGTTCAATGGGTTTTCCCGTTGTTGGGTCAACTTTTGCAGCGATGGCATTCCACACCGGTTCTATTCTGGCCCAGGCATAACGATCACCACTGGGCATTAGCGATGGACCAAAACGAGCGCCAATTTCTCCACCTGAAACGGCGGTGGAAAAAAAGAAAAAACGGCCTTCATATTCTTGCTCCCGGCGAACGCTATCACTCCACAGGCTATTGCCAGTGTCCACCACGATGCCGTCTGCTTTTATGCCTGCATCTATCAATTTATGGCAGACATCATCGACAACTGCACCGGCAGGAATTGAAAGTATAATGAGATGGGGTAGTTTTAATTTATCCAGAAGCTCAGTATAAGATGAGCAACCAATAATGCGCTCACCTGTACCTGACTCTTCTTTATCCTGTTTTAGAACATCTTTAATTTTTTGATATTCTAAATCAAAGGCTGCAATCTTGTAGCCATTATCGGCTAAATTAAGTGCAAGATTTTTACCCATGACGCCAAGACCGATGAAACCGATATCACACAAATCAGATTGGTTAGGCATAGTTGTTCCTCTTAGGGGTGTATCACATTATCCTGAGATTATGTTCCGCCAGCAAATCCCTGTTGTCGCCAGGCTTCATAGCTGATAATAGCCACAGCATTAGATAAGTTCAAACTGCGGTTGCTTGAGCACATGGGAATTCTTAAACGCATATTTGAGTCAATGCTATTGAGCACTTCATTGGGAAGGCCATGAGTTTCTGAGCCGAATAACAAAACATCATTTTCCTGATAATTTATTTGATCATGGGACCGGCTTCCTTTGGTGGTGCAGGCCAGGATCCTTCGCCCTTGCATCGCATCAAGAAACGCCTGGTAATTGGGATAGCGAGTGACATTGGCTAAATCGTGGTAATCTAATCCAGCGCGTCGGAGTTTTTTTTCTTCAAAATCAAAACCCAGAGGCTCGATTAAATGTAATGCACAGCCATTGTTCGCGGTCAATCGAATGATGTTGCCAGTATTGGGTGCGATGCGAGGTTCGAAAAGTGCAATATGGAACATCAGTCTAACTCAGGCTATATTACCAACTTTCAAAATTTTAATGGCATTTGTGCCGCCATCTAAACCCATGTGATCACCCTTGGTTAAGAGAATAAGGTCGCCTTCTTTTACCAGTCCTCTTTTTTCAAGCTCTTGTATTGCCAGGCGATTAACATCGCGACGGGCAAGGGTTGTTGGATCAAAACTGATGGCTTCTACACCTCGATAAAGCGCCACACGCCTTAGTGTATCTTCACGGCGTGTAAGTGCATAAATAGGGATCCCACTGCTTATTCGAGACATCCATAATGGGGTTGAACCAGATTCGGTTAAACAGATAATCGCATTTATTCCATCAAGATGATTTGCGGCATACATGGTGGCCATGGCAATGACTTCATCGACACGATTAAAGGTGCAATCTAATCTGTGTTTTGAAACGGTGGTTACAGGCTGTTTTTCAGCACCAATACAGACTCTTGACATGGCTTCAACCACTTTAATTGGGTGCTCACCCGTAGCGGTTTCAGCTGAAAGCATGACGGCATCTGTTCCATCCAGTACTGCATTGGCAACGTCGAATACTTCTGCCCGGGTTGGCATGGGATCGGTGATCATTGATTCCATCATTTGTGTCGCAGTAATGACCGTTCTATCAAGCGTACGGGCGCGTTTAATAATTTTTTTCTGTGCTCCAATAAGCTCGGCATCGCCAATTTCAACACCTAAGTCACCTCGTGCCACCATAACAGAATCAGACGCTAGAATGACGTCATCAAGAACCTGGTCAGAAGCTACAATTTCAGCTCGTTCAATTTTAGCCACCAGGCCCGCTTTACTACCAGCTTGTAGTAATAACTCTCGAGCCCGCTCTATGTCTTTGCCACTTCGTGGAAATGAAATAGCCAGATAATCAACATCCATTTCAGCAGCCAACTGTATATCAAGTTTATCCTTTTCAGTAAGGGCTTCAGCGGATAATCCTCCCCCCTTAAGGTTGATGCCTTTATTGTTGCTAAGTGAACCGCCTATAGTGACTCTGGCTTTAATACGGTTACCAGTAATATCCGTTATTTTCAGCTGAATTCTGCCATCATCCAGCATCAAAACATCGCCAACCTTACAATCTTTGGGAAGTTCTTTATAATCAATACCTACTTGATTTTCATCTCCCAGATTTGAGTCGAGATCGCTATCCAGAACAAAAGTTTGATCTGTTTTAAGAAGGACAGAAGTCTGGCTAAATCTGGCTATGCGAATTTTAGGTCCCTGTAGATCGCCCATAATGGCAATATGAACACCAAGTTCAGCAGAAACCTCACGAACCAGTTTTGATAACCTTAGATGTTCTTCAGCAGAGCCATGAGAAAAATTTAGACGCACGACATTGGCACCAGCTTTAAATAATTCCGCCAAAGCTTGTTTGCTGTTAGTGGCGGGTCCTAGTGTTGTGACAATCTTTGTTCGGCGTAACACGGTTATCTCCGTATATTCAGGGTATGAAATTTAGAATACAATCTAAGAATGGAAGGTTGGGTGATTGGCGTTTTGCTACTCACCTTCTTGTTTTAAATCACGTGATAATAATAGTTCTGCTGCTTTTTTAGGAGGTAGCTGTTGATATAATACTTGATAGATAGCATCCACAATTGGCATTTCTACACCAATTTTTTCTGCTAAAGCGTGAACTTCTTTGGTATTTCGAACAGCTTCAACCACTTGACCAATTTGTTTAGCCGCTTCATCAATAGTTTGTCCCTGACCCAGGGCTAAACCAAAACGACGATTACGAGATTGGTTGTCGGTGCTGGTTAAAATGAGATCACCTAAACCCGCAAGACCATAGAGTGTTTCTTGTTTGGCACCAAGCGCAAGACCTAATCGAGTAAGCTCTGCCAGGCCCCTGGTAATAAGGGCTGTACGAGTGTTGGAACCAAAACCAAGTCCGTCAGCCATACCGGTTCCGACTGCGATAATGTTTTTGACTACACCGCCCAACTGAACTCCAATAAGATCATCGGTTCGGTAAATTCTAAAACGAGGGTTGTGAAAACGATCAACAAGATCATCCAAAAAGTCATTATCTTTACCTGCCAAAGCACAGGCCGTTGGTAGGCCCTGTGCCAGCTCATTTGCAAAGGTTGGACCTGAAAGAACCGCTGTGGAAATATTCTCTCCCAGCTCTCTTTCGACTGTCACAGATAATAAAGCACCAGTTTCCGGCTCTAACCCTTTACTGGCCCAACAAATTCGTGCATTTGCTGCTAAGAAGGGTTTAATTTGTTTTAGAGTAGAGACAAATGCATGGCTGGGGACCACAAGAATAAGATCGCGGCAATCTCGGATCAGACCTTCAAGTTCTGTGGTTGCTTGCAATGACCCTGGAAATTCACAACCATCCAGGTAGCGTTTATTGACGCGTTGTTGTTGCATTAGTTCAATTTGTGCGGTATCACGACCCCACAATAAAGTGTGGTTGTTGTTTCGAGCCAATAACACGGCAAGTGCGGTTCCCCAGGAACCCGCACCGATAACACCAATAGGTTGTTTTTGACTACTCATTGAGTTGATGACTTTGTTAGTAACAATAAAATTATTGTTCAGTTTCGTTTGATGCGATTTCAGGCGACTGTTGCATTGCCTGTTCTTGTTGTTGCTGTTGTTCTTTTTGTAATTGAGCAGTGAAAAGCTGATCAAAATTTACTGGCGCAACCAGTAATGGAGGAAAACCACCACGAGTGACAAGGTTGGAGATAGTTTCGCGTATGTAAGGGAATAAAATATTAGGGCAGTATGCAGACAGGGCGTGGCGCATTTTCATATTGTCGGTAATGCCATGGATTTCAAAAATACCAACTTGTTGGACTTCGACCACATAAAGCGTTGTTTCATCCTGAGTCGCCGTTACAGACATGGTTACTTCAACTTCATATTCATTTGGACCAGTTGAGCGACTGCGGCTATTCAGTTCAAGTTTGATTTCAGGCTTATATTCCAGTTTGAAGACCTCTGGTGCCCCCGGGATTTCAAGAGAAAGATCTTTTACGAATATTTTCTGCATGGCAAATCTTACAGGCTGATTCTCTTCTGTAGTGTTGGCTGCTTCTGTCGGGTTTGTAGCTTCAGTCATTGTTCTGTTTCCTGTTTATATTATTGAATAAGTAGCATGGCATCTAATGATTGTTCTCTGTCTAAAGCAAAGAGTTCGTCACAGCCACCGATTGGTTTATCATCTATAAAAATCTGAGGGACAGTGTAACCACCACTCAATTGTTGCATTTTCTGGCGCAATTGCGGGTTACAGCTTACATCTATTTCTTCAAAGTCCTGTCCTTTTTGATTCAGTAAGTGCTTGGCTCTGACGCAGTAAGGACAGTAAGGTGTTGTATAGATGACAATTTTTGCCATGGCAGTTTCTCTTAGAAGATTAAGTGCGTGCTATTGGCAGATTATCGGCTAACCAACCTTGCATGCCACCCTGTAGTTTAAAAACCTGTTCGAAACCCTGTTTTTTTAATAGGGCGCAGGCGCCATTTGCCTGAATACCTGCATTACAGACAACAATAATGGGTTTAGTTTTGGAATTTTCAAGCTGTTTATTGTTTTCTGATAATTTTGCTAATGGGATATGGTTTGAACCGGTAATATGGCCTTTGTCAAAATCTGCTTGTGGGCGTATATCAACAATACAGCCTTCATCACGATTGAATAAGTCGATGAGTTTTTGAGAGCTAACACTCTTTGTAGCGCCTTTACTCATTGTATGTAAAAGTAATGTCGCAAGGATTGCCCAGACGCCAACAAGCATCCAGTGATTTCCTGTAAATTCAATAAGTTGATTTATCATGGTCAATTAAACTTCGGTTAGAGAATAAATTTTTAGTGGGGGATTATACCCTTTGAACAGTGAAGAGACACCTATATACCTAAATAATTCAGCAATTGTTGCTAAAAATACTGCACTATTGAAACCAGGACTCATAACCTGATACAAAAAACACTCTCTGCACATTAATTGAAAGGTATAATATCCCGGAATTTTAAAGTTCAGGTAAAAGTTAAAGTAAACTATGCGCTCATCAAGTTATCAAAATAGATTTTCCGGTATTGCCAGATTATATGGACAGTCCGGATTAGAAAAATTTCAACGCTCACATATAGCTGTTGTCGGTATTGGCGGAATAGGCTCATGGGTAGCAGAAAGCCTGGCTCGTTCAGGCATTGGAAAAATCACACTGATAGATCTTGATGATATTTGCGTCTCTAATACCAATCGTCAAATTCATGCACTAGCTAATAACATTGGTCGTTCAAAGACTGAAGTTATGTCTGAAAGATTGAAGTTAATCAACCCTGAGATAAAAGTCATTGAAATAGATGATTTTGTTAGTCTGGATAATTATGCTGAATACATTACCACAGAATTTGATTATGTGGTGGATGCAATAGATAGTGTTATATCCAAAGCTGCCATGATTGCCCACTGCATAAAAAACAATATTAATATTCTTTGTATGGGTGCCGCAGGTGGGCAAATAGATCCAACTCAAATAAAAATCAAGGATCTGAGTAGAACGACTGTAGATCCTCTATTGTCAAAAATTCGCAATGAGCTAAGAAGAAAATACCATTTTCCCAGGAATGTTAAACGTAAATTTGGTGTGGAAGCTGTGTATTCAGAAGAGCAAATCATTTACCCGTGGCCCAATGGAGAGTTGTCACATGCTCGCCCTGATTTTTCAAATGTTCAGTCAAGCGGGGCTAAATTAGATTGTGAAGGTGGTTTGGGCGCCGCCAGTTTTGTTACTGCCAGCTTTGCTTTTGTCGGTGTGGCAAGGGTATTAGAGCAGTTAGTTAACCTCAACCCTAACAGTCTGAAAGTCCTATAATTTTTTGTTTTTAAGTAAAAACTGCTGTATATCATCAGGGGATAAAGGTTTACTGAAATAATAACCCTGGATCTCCTGGCAACGGTGTTGTTTTAAAAATCAAGTTGCTGAACAGTTACTGGTGCATTCAGCAACTCGTTGAATAGTTACCCTTAGTACATATTGGAATAACTTATTCCTGAAATCCTGCATCTTGAGGTAGAACGGGTATAAATGTAGGCATCACTTGTAGAAATCAGTGTCGTAACTCTCGTCTTAGAATTTTGCCCACATTCGATTTAGGTAGCTCTTCTTTAAAGATTATTTGCTTGGGAACTTTATAGGATGTGAGCCGATCTTTGCAAAAGGCTATTATTTCTTCTTCTGGAACAGGTGTGCTTACGACCAGGTATAAACATACCGCCTCCCCGGTTTTTTCACTTTTTACGCCTATTGCTGCACATTCAACCACATTAGGATGATCTCCAACTACGTCTTCTATTTCATTGGGGTAGACGTTGAATCCTGAGACAACAATCATATCTTTGATTCTGTCGACAATTTTTATATAGCCATTTTGTTGTATTTCAGCCACGTCTCCAGTTTTTAGCCACCCGTCTTTATCAATGGCTTTTTGGGTCTCTTGCGGTTTTTTCCAATAGCCTTTCATAACTTGAGGGCCCTTAACACAGAGTTCTCCAGCCTCGTCAGGTCCCAGAGTTTGACCGCTATCATCTATGACTTTTAAATCAGTTGAGGGCGCGGCAATGCCCACAGTGCCAACAATTTGATGACCTGGAGGGTTAAAACTGACCACAGGTGAGGTTTCAGTCAGGCCATAACCCTCGCTAATAGAACAACCAGTGAGTTTTTCCCACCTTTGTGCAACTGTGTTAGTTAATGCCATGCCGCCGGAACCAGTGAGTTTCAGGTTACTAAAGTCAATATCTTTAAATTCGGGATGATTCATCAAAGCAACAAATAAAGTATTTAAACCTAAAAAACCGGTAAATTTGTTCGACTTAAGTGTTTTAATAAACCCCGGAATATCTCTGGGATTGGGTATTAATAGACTATGATTTCCCATATCAACACACGCCAGACAGTTAATTGTAAAAGCGTAGATATGATAAAGCGGTAAAGGCGCTACAAATGTTTCATTTCCCTGGTCTAAAACCACTTTAAGAAACTCACTGAGCTGCAACATATTAGCGATAAGGTTTTTGTTGGTGATCATAGCGCCTTTGGATACGCCTGTTGTACCACCCGTATATTGCAGTAAAACGGTATCTTCAGGCTCAGTTTTAATAGCTGTATAGCTGTTTAGAGCACCTTGTTGCAGAGCTTTATTTAAAGGCGTTATGGCATTTTTGTTGTAACTGGGAACCAGTTTTTTTATATGTTTGACTATCAGATTAATAAGTGGGCGTTTAAAACCAGAATGGAAGTCGGCAATTTCAGTCACCAGAATTTTTGAAATAGGTGTTTGGGACTGAATACTTAAAGCAAGTTTAGCCATGCCAGCATAAACCACCAATAACCTGGCACCCGAATCATTGAACTGATGTAATAGCTCTCTGCTAGTGTAAAGAGGGTTGGTATTGACAATAACCATACCGGCTTTCAAAATCCCAAAAGCTACAACAGGATACTGGAGTACATTGGGTAGTTGAATGGCAACACGGTCGCCAGGTTTCAGATCAGTTTCATGTTGAAGGTATGAAGCAAAGTCACTGCTTAATTTATCAAGTTCTCCATAACTCATGCTTTGCCCCATGCAGGAGAAAGCGGATTTATCATGATATTGTTCTAATCTTTCATTAACAAGCTCAATGACAGAATTAGAACCTTCTAAGTTAATCTCTGACATCATTCCCGCAGGATAATCGGTTTGGTAAGTCGTCATGGCATACTCTTTGTTCTTAATTTTAATATTAAACCTCAATTCTGGATAAGCCAGGCCGCTCAATACCGTGATTTTCGCGCCTTTCTGCGTTAAATTCATTCAGAATAGCGGGCTATTTGTTTGTGAATTTGCCTTGCTAGACACAAAAATCCCAATATTGAGCCTGTTAAATCCCTCTTTCATAACATCAATTTTTGTAACTATTTGATATTAAAGTTTTTAAGTCAATTCGATGACCTGTCTTATCCAGAGTTGAGGTTATTAAGACATTTTTTGATTCTTAGAGACCTTTGCACGAAAGAGTGGTGAAAGGTCTCTCTTAATCAAAAGGTAGCATAGTTTTGATGATCCAACAGCTGAATTAAATATGAAATGTAAACACGATCTGGATAAAGATGAGAGCTACTGTGTTTGTTGTTTAATATGTTTCGTTATTAGAGTTAAACCCTGCGATCTGGAAGCACTGATAAATTGACTGAGGGACAGTGATTCAAGGTAAGTATTGAGATCGAAGCTTTGAATTTCAGAGAGGCTTTTTCCATTGAGGGCTGATAACAGGATAACAAGCAACCCCCGGACTGTTCTGGCATCAGAATCTGCCATGATGTAAAGCTTATTGTTAATGGTTTGGAGCAGCATCCAAACTTGTGATTCGCACCCTGAAATTAAATATTGGTCCGTTTTTAACTCATTGGGGAATTCGGGGTTAAGTTTGGCAAGCTTTAATAGAAGTTTTTGCCTGTCCTGCCATCCTTTCGCCTGGTTAAATTGCTCAATTAACGTCTCAGGGGTAATTTGAGAGGCTAATAACTGCTTAGTGATCATTGTTTGGGTACCAGATTTATTCATCTTCTAATAGTTCAATAGCTATTTTGAGTGCTTGACAAAAGCTATCTATATCTTGCTGATTGTTATAAATGCCTATGGATACTCGAAGACTGCCAGTATGTGATATTTCATCAGATGACTTTTCTTCTAATGAGTCTAAAGCCTGCATTAGTGGCATGGCACAATGATGGCCTGCACGTATTGCAATACCCTGTTCATCAAGTAAGGTTGCAACATCTAAACAATGCTGGTTTTTGATCTGGAAAGATAGCAGCGGGATCTGAGCTGTGGATTTACTGAGTAATTTAAACTGCGGGATCAGCTGGCATTGTTTCAGCAAATTTTGCAATAAATCCTGTTCAAATTGCCACAACTCCATAAGCTTGAGGCTATTCAAATAATCTATGGCGGCTCCAAGGCCTATGACACCTTCTATGTTTGGAGTGCCAGCTTCAAATTTTAGTGGCGTTTCTTGAAAGCTTGTTTCAGTTTGAGTGACGTTACGGACCATCTCGCCACCAGTTTGCCAAACAGTCATTTCCTCAAGTGCTTCAGGTTTTACATAAAGTGCACCTATGCCGCTGGGTCCATAAAGCTTATGGCCTGAGAAGGTATAAAAATCACAGTCCAGTTTAGTGACATCCACTGTTAAATGCGCAACGGCCTGAGCGCCATCTATCAATACTCTGGCATTAACGGATTTTGCCAGACTGATGATCCTATCTATGGGGTTAATGGTACCGAGTGCATTGGATACATGACAAATAGCTACTAATTTGGTGTTTGAATTAATTAGTTGAGCCGCGACTTCCAGATCCAGTTCTGCCTGAACAGTGACGGGGATCCATTTCAACAATAGTCCTTTTGATTTAGCTAACTGTTGCCATGGCACCAGATTTGCGTGATGTTCCATCTGGGACAGTACAATTTCATCGCCGACTTTAAGCTGAGCCATGCCCCAGGAGAAGGCAACCAGATTTATGGCCTCGGTAGTGCCTTTAGTCCAGATAATAGAGTGGCTACTTTGAGCTCCTATAAAACTGGCAACGTTGTCTCTGACCTGTTCGAATTTCAGGGTGGTTGCACGTCCATGTTGGTGACCAGACCGATGTACATTGCCAATGGGTTGCTGATAGGTATTATTCAAAACATCAATGACTGCTTTGGGTTTTTGTGAGGTAGCCGCGCTGTCCAGATAAACAAGACCTTCTTTATCAAGAACAGAAAAAGCTGGAAAATCTGTGCGTACGAGGTTGGTCATTATATACCCGTAATCAATGAAGATGCAGGTTTCAGTGGGAATTAAATTCGCTTTAGGCACGGCATTGATTGAAGCCAATGGTTATTCCCTTAGCAAAATCAAAGCATAAAGTGATTTTAATCCCATCGTAGAAGTGCTTGAGCTTCCTCACTTCTTTGTTGTATTGAATCATAAGGGAATAACCATTAATCTTCAATACGCCTTGAATTGAGAAAGCTCAAGCACTCTGAAATTCTGCATCTTCATTGATTACGGGTATATACCC
>JBFFIY010000045.1:0-33021 GCA_041556195.1 Enterobacterales bacterium | reverse complement strand
CATTGAGCTGTGTTCCGGCTTATTTCATACTATTGTTGTGGGGTGGCCATCAATTCGTCAACTATGACTTTAGCCTGACAGGCAAACTTGGTTGGTTATTCTCCATAGGGATCATTGGCGGCTTAGCCATTGCGGTCGCACATGAGCTAATACATAAATCTAACAAATTAGAAAAAAATGCAGGGGGATTTTTACTCTCAATGGTTTGTTACTCTGGCTTTAAAGTAGAACATTTGAGAGGTCATCACGCTCATGTATCTACTCCCGAAGATGCTTCTTCTGCACGATTCAACCAATCTCTTTACCAGTTTTTACCTCATGCCTATAAGCATAATTTTTTAAATGCCTGGATTTTGGAAAAACAAAAATTAGTAAGAAGAAAACAAAAAGTCATCAGTTTTCAGAATGAGTTAATTGGTTGGTATGGGATATCATTGCTATTTTTGATTGGATTTAGCTTAAGTTACGGCTGGCAAGGTGCTGTTTATTTTCTAGCCCAAAGTTTTATTGCTTTGAGTTTATTGGAAATTGTCAATTATCTTGAACATTATGGTTTACACCGTCGTAAGCTTGCCAATGGACGATACGAACCAACCAACCCCAAACATTCCTGGAACTCTAATTATTTTTTAACCAATATTCTTTTATTTCATCTGCAACGGCATTCAGATCATCATGCACATGCTACACGCCGTTACCAGGTTCTAAGAGATTATCCTGACTCTCCACAACTACCCGCAGGCTATCCCACAATGGTATTATTAGCCTTAATTCCTCCTTTGTGGAGAAAGATCATGAATCCAAGAGTCCATTCCTATTACAAAAATGAAGAGGAACAGCTGGCTTAGCTTAAAAAGTGGAACTAATCAAAACTACAGTTTGTCGGAAACCGATTTTTTGTCGATAGAGATCATATCTATCAGTTCTTTACCGACTTTATCATTACTCCAATGCCCTTTAAATTTTTCACTACCGGCTCCCATTCCCATCAACCAGACATCAACACCTGTATGCCCAGAAGTCGTCCATCCAGTTACGGTATTTTGGTTATAAATATCCGTCATAAATCTATGAATTTTTTTATCTTTTGCTCCATTTTCAGGCGCTTTGGCTAACTGTTTCTGAGTTAGAGAAATTCCCTGTTTTTTAAAAATATCCTTCCAACCCTCCCCTTTTTTATATTGGTTCAGCATTTCCATCAGTGAAGATTGGGCACTTTTTAATTTATTTGGCAACCATTGATATTCACCATCTCGACCTAAAGACAATCCACCGGTTTCATGATCAGCGGTCACTAATACTAGTGTATCATCGTGAATTTCAGCATAACCTACAGCCTCTTTTACGGCTTGGGCAAACTCATCCATTTCCCATAGTGCATCTAAAATATTGTTACCATGACTTGCCCAATCAATTTGACTGCCTTCCACCAACAAAACAAATCCTTTTGGGTTTTTCTCTAATCTGGCAAGGGCTTTTCTCATAAAGTTGGGTAATGTAATTAAGCTTTGGCTACGTTCAAGATAAGAAGCCATTCCTTTTTTGCCATAAAGACCAATCATTGGTGAAGCAGAAGAGAGTTGTTCAAAGGTTGTCGGATCGGTAGAGACTTGAAATCCCTTCTTTTTAAACTCCTTTAAGAGATCAAGTTCATCGTTTTTAAAATAACTCACTCCTCCACCAAGAATCACCTCCATAAGAGGCCGACCATTGACAAGTCGATTAGCATATTGATAAGCAATTTTAGAATATTCTTCTCGATCTAATGCCGAAGCCGCAAAAGCGGCAGGTGTTGCATGGTTTACCTGAGAAGTCACCACTACACCCGTTACTTTACCTTGATTCACTGCACGTTCAAATAAAGGTGTCAGCGGTTTTTTCATGGAATCATAACTAATAGCACCATTATAGGTTTTTTTACCGGTACTAAATGCAGTAGCCGCTGCAGCAGAATCTGTGACTGTTCCAGAGCCTGCGTCAGGATCGGTGCTCATTGTTCCCAGAAACAACTCATCAAAGATAGTTGTCTCTATCAGATCTGTTTGTAAATTATCTTTAAAATGACGATAAGCCGCCAGGTGAGCGGGCCCCATCCCATCACCAATCAATAAAATAATGTTCTTTGGTGGTGCTTTAGCAAAAAGCTGATTAGGCGTGTTATTACCCTGTGCATTGACTTGTAAGCAAAAGCTTATCAACAGTAAAAATATAAAACCTAATCGCATATCAACCTTCTCTGATTATAAACATTGGCTAGATGATATCTCCTCCAGAGCAAAATTTAAACTTATTTAATGAATTCTAAAATTATATAACCAGGGTTATTAGTTTGAATGGACTTAAACAAAGTGAGCAAAATATGAACAGGCGCACCTCAGGAGTGAGACCTGAGTCAACGTAAAAAAGTTACCTATTTGTTAACTTAACATAAAAGGATATATTCAATGCAGAAGTTAAAAACTAACCTCTGCGTAATGCAAAAAAACACATATGAGTAGATTAGAAGATGAACGAACCAATCCCTGCAGCATTATTTAAAAGCACTCTTCTTCAAGAAGTTCCTCGTTCAGAATTTTTAGGATTAACAGGAAGCTTAAACCCTAAAAATAAACAGCAACGTCATTCATTCATAAAAATGCTTCGTAAAAGTAAATCTCCTGCTTCACGCCCAGTTGATCCTTACAAAAAATCTGATATAGCGTTTGATATATCATCCTGGTTGCGATTTAAAAAACCTCCAACTCGGCCCGTGGGTATTCTTGTTTGTTATCAAGATTCAAAAGGAGAGTTTGCAGTTATCGTTGACGAAACTAGAGTAACTCAATCTAGTCCAGTTTTATTATCTGGAAATATTATACTCAGCATTCATGGGGAATTGAAATATATGCAAGTTCGTGGAACTGGCATACGTTGTGAAAGTGGTTTAATGGTTGACAAAATTCAGGTTAAAAAAATTAACTCTCCAACTCCGCAGCTCTGGGCAGCTGCGAGTTAAATAGAAGTCCCCCCTAATCATTCATAATACTTAGGGGTATATTTTTGGCACTAACTAACCTGAATTTGGGATAACTTACTCATCAAATCCAAATTCTTTGCGCCAATCGGCATCAACAAATTTGGTGAGGTAATTACGGATCCCGTCTGGCAGAACTATCACGCAATTTTGACCAGCTTTTAGTTTTTTGGCTTCTTTTAAAGTAGCCATCATAGCTGAACCTGAAGAACCTCCAACTAACAGTCCTTCATCTTTCATAAGACGGCGAGCCAATTTAAAGGATTCTGCATCATTGGTTTTAACCCAGATATCTACAAGTTCCCGGTCTAAAACATCTGGTATAAAATCATAACCAATACCTTCAACATGGTAAGGCTTTATTTCTTCAGGACCAGCCAATAATGACCCTTCAGGATCAGCTCCTACGATTAAAGATTGAGGGTTATGTTGTTTAATTTTTTTTGCGATCCCTGTCAATGTTCCGCCAGTACCAACCCCCATAACAACCATATCAATTGAACCTTCCATATCATCAATTATCTCTTGTCCTGTCCCTTCAAAATGCGCCACGGGATTTGAATCATTAGTATATTGATCAAGAATATGTGAATTTGGAATTTCTTTTTGCAATTTGATTGCAACGCCAATATGTGATTCAGGAGAGTCCCATGCAGCTTCAGTAGGTGTTCGAACAATTCTGGCACCTAATGCTTCAATCACTACTTGTTTCTCTTTACTCATTTTCTCTGGCAGTGTTATTACAACTTTGTATCCCAAAGCAGCTCCCGCCAGCGCAAGTCCTATTCCAGTGTTACCGCTAGTTGCTTCAATCAGGGTATCGCCTTTTTTAATACGTCCGGACTTTTCTGCATCTAAAACCATCTGTCTTGCAATACGATCCTTGGTAGAGCCTCCCGGGTTCATAAACTCACATTTTGCATATAAGTTGCAATCTAACTCGTCTGAAAATGAATTTAACTTAACCAATGGTGTATGGCCGATAGTTTCAACAATGTTGTTATAAATCATAATGATCTCTTAGATGGGACTAATTTAGTTAATTTGAGCGTATTTTAGAGAAAAATTGGCTGTTTTAGAAGCTACTTATGCAGAAACCTCAGAATTTTAATCAACATATACCCGTGATACCTGGAAATGCGGGATTTCCAGGTATCACGGGTATAGAGCTAAAATAATTTCATCTGTGCATTATTTAAGTCATCAAACGACAGTCCGACAAAGGGTAAAATAGCATCTGCCACTGGTTTTATCTGTTTTTGTATGTAATGCTCATAATCAATGGGATCTGTTTGATAATCAACAGATTGTGCACCATTTAAAGTAATAACATAACTTATCCAACCTTTATTTTGATACTGTAGCGGTCTCTTGTTTTCTCTGTTTATTTCATCGGCAATTCTGGCAGCCCTAACATGAGGAGGTGTGTTGACATATTGATTTAAGGGGCGCCTTAACCTTTTACGATAAGTTAATTGATGATCATGTTGCTTATCAAGGGTTTCCAACACAATCTGTTTAACTAACTTAGATGGGTCCTGATCGTGAAAAATAGCCTGATAGAGTTGTTTTTGAAAAATTTTAGCCAACTCTGTCCAATCAGTTCTAACCGTTTCCAGACCTTTAAATACCAACTGTTCTTGTCCTTGCTTTTGAACTAAACCTGCATATCTTTTTTTACTACCTACTTCAGAGCCACGAATGGTGGGCATAAGAAACCGTGTAAAATGTGTTTCAAACTCTACTTCAAGAAATGAGTCCAGTTTAAAATCTTTCCACAGTTTATCCTTCCACTTTTGATTAATTTGTTTGACCAGCTTTTGTCCAATACTTTGTGCGTTTTGACTGGTAGCATTTTGTTCTAACAAAACAAAGGTTGAGTCCGTATCGCCATAAATCACCTCATAACCATACTCTTTGATCCAATGAGTGGTTTGTTTCATGATCTCATGACCACGCATTGTTATAGAACTTGCTAACCGAGCATCATAAAACCTACAACCAGAAGAGCCTAAGACACCATAAAATGAGTTCATTAAAATCTTTATCGCTTGAGAACGAGGTTGATCGTTATCTAACTTTGCCTGTTCTCTTTGCTGTAACAATGAGCTGATAATGTCGGGCAAGAAGTGTTGCTCTCTGGAAAACACGCCTCCCCGAAAACCTTCAATAGCCAGTTCTGGTTGTTTTAAACCTTCAATCAAACCCAGGGGATCAATTTTAAAGGTGCGAATAATTGATGGGTAAAGGCTTTTATAATCTAAAACCAGAACATTATGATAAAGTCCTGGTTTAGAGTCCATAACATAACCACCTGGACTCCCTGAAATATCACCTTGAGGTAAGTTAGGTGCCACATAACCCGCTCGGTGTAACTTAGGAAGATATAAATAGGTAAAAGCTGCTACCGAACCTCCCATCTTATCAAGCTCCAAACCTGTCAGCTGACTTCTAAAAACAAGGTAATCTAATACTTGCGTTTTTTGGAAAATATCCCAAACAAGTACGGTATCTTCTAAATTGTATTCGGCCAGTTTCTGTTTATGATGTTTGAAATTTTCAAGAATTTCATCCACTCGATTATCATGATCATCAACTTTCTTGCCACGTCCTAACAAAGTTTGAGACACATTCTCCAGACTAAAACTGGGAAAGTTATAAGTTGCAGTCTTTAATGCATCTATTCCATCTACAATGACACGTCCGGGCAGGCTAATAAAGCCCTGACCATCATGACTGCGACTTTCCCTCCAGCCTGCATAACTTTTAGCGCGTCCTAATTTTAATTTCACCCCCTGTAACTCTGCTCTTTTTAGTATCAACTTAAAATCAAAATTAACCACATTCCAGCCTATGAGAATATCGGGATCAATCAACGTGAATTGTTGTTCGAGTTTAAGTAACAGTGCTCTTTCATCCTTAACCCAATAGATCCAGGCTGGAGAGTTTTCAGGTTCGCCTATCATAAAAACAGCTTTAAAGGTTTCTTCTTGAGCTAACTTTTGATTTTTTCCATATAGGGCGAAAGAAAATAATTCTCCTTCCCAGGAACATTCAACATCAAAAGATAGCCAACAAAACCTGGGCTCATAGGTAGAGGGTCGAACTTTTGCCTGACGATATTCGGTATATCCTTTACGTTGAACAGGCTTACCAGTGAACTCCATAGAAGCAAACACAAACCTTTCCATTAAATAACGCTGAGGAGATCTTATGTCGTTTTCATAAAGAGTAATATTGGCGTTTTGTAATAATGACTGCGCATCATAAAAGTGATGAACAGAACCAAAATACAATGCAGCAATTGGCTGTTGAGAAAAACTTTTTAAAGCTAAAGATTTCCATTGATAAAAATTAGACAATGGTTTTAAAATTTCAGTTATAAAAAGTTGATCACTTTCAAGCACAAACAGGATGATTTTTTCATCTTCTACTATGATTTTAACGGGACCCTGATCAGTGCTTACCCAATAAACAATTTCGGCTTTTTTTTTGCAAGTTAACCCATTGCCAGTTAGCCCACTAACATCTTGAGCATGTCGGGTAAGAAGAAACCCTTGGCGGAGGTTAGGAACAATATTTTTAATATTCAATTAAACCTGTAAATTTTCAACTGTTATTGATTAACCTCAACTAAAACATTGGCCTTTATGATCTCCAATTTCACTTTAGTTCTTCCCCGACTTGTTCCTTCTTTTTCCAAAGCCTTAAGGGTCTCCTGCCCTTCTACTACTTCCCCAAAAATAGTATGTCGTCCATTTAAATGAGGGGTAGGAGTGAATGTAATAAAAAACTGGCTACCATCTGTTCCGGGGCCCCTATTAGCCATACTCAACAGGCCCGGTTTATCATGTTTGACTGAAGTATCGAATTCGCCTTGATAGAAATAGCCAGGATCGCCTGAACCTTTGCCTAGAGGATCACCTCCTTGAGCCATAAAACCGGGAATGACACGGTGAAAAATCAAATTATCATAAAAACCCAGTTTGGTTAGATAGATGGTGCTTGATACGTGCATTGGAGCAACAGAGGGCATAAATTTGATGAGAATATCGCCTTTGTTCGTTTTTAACTGCCAGAGATAGCGAGTTCCTTCGGTAAATTTTACCTGTGGCGGTTTCGGTAAATGGCTTTTCCAACTATTACTTGTTTTATCAATAGTTTGTTTCGCAATGAATGCGTCTAAATCCTTCATTGCAGGATCTTGAGTGACACAGGCGGAGAGTAGAGCCAGACTCGTCAATATCAAAACCAGCTGGAGTTTTTTACTTAAAAAGTACATTTAAATCATCTCAATAATAAATAAAGCTCGAAAATACCACATTATTATCATTTAATGAATACTTTAAAATAACAATCACATCATTCTGATTCAGGCCCCTCAACAGCATATACCTCAACCATTTCCTGACGCATAGCTTCTGCCAGATCTTTCTCTAAAATGGGTTGCACCTCATCAAAGGGAGCCAACAACCTGGCAACACAATAAGCTCGATTTCTGCCATGTACCTTCCCCAGATAAAGAGCCATATCAGCTAGCTGTAGGGCTCTTTCCCAATTAAACTCCTGTTCACTCATATCACAAAATGGAAGTGATATTTGACCAGCAGACACCGTAATAGTCAATGACTTATCACCTATTGAGATAGGTTTTGAACCTATTGTATCTAAAATCCTTTTCACCAGTATTTTAATGTGCTGTGGATCGGGTTGCTTAATAAATACCAGGAACTCCTCCCCTCCCCAACGTAATACCATATCGGTATCTCGCATTAATTTTTTTAACCGTTTTGCTATTTCTATTAAAACGGTATCACCTGCAGCATGGCCATAGATATCATTCACCTGTTTAAAGTTATCGACATCAAGCAACACGAGTGAATCAGGGTTTTCATCATTGATATTGCGTCTATCCTCAAATTCTCCTCGTGTAGACATCAAATTTAAAAAAGAACGGCGATTAAATAATCCAGTTAAGGGATCACATATAGATTGTATTTCTAATTGAGAATTGGCTGCTTTTAGCTGCAGGTTAGTTTTTTGTACTTTTCTGTATAAGAGAAAAACCAATACAGCTCCAAAAACAACCAGAACTACTCCTAACATTGTCACCTGTTGTTGTAGTTTCTTATTTTCAATTTCTGTATTTTTAAGTTGGTTGTCTCTTTCAAGTAGTTCTATTTTTTTCTGCCTTTGAGCCGCATCAAATTGTTCCTGAAGTTCAGTTACAGCTTTTTCTCTATCAGATTTAAACAGCTCTTCACTTAAAGCCATTTTCTCAATTAAAGTTTCCATTGCCAGCTGATACATTCCAGCACTTTGGTATAGTTGTGCCAGCTCTCCTAAAACACTCTCGACATCTAGTTTATTATCCGATTTTTTAAAAAAATCGAGTGCTGCAATCACTTGCTCTGCTCCTTCTTCAGCCTCCCCCTTTCCGGCTAAGGCTAATCCCATGTTGATACGCGAGGTCGCAATATAACTTTGCTCTCCCGTTTTTTCAGAGGCAAGCAGAGCCTGAGTTCCATATTCTGCACTGGTTTCATAATCTTTCTGACGCAAAAAGTAATCTGATATATTAATAAGTGCTACGGCTTCAGAACGAATTGAATCGTTCTCTCTGGCAATTCTTAAACCTTCTTTATAAGACAGGTAGGCTTTCTCTTCTTCTCCAATTTCATCATAGGCATAACCTCTATTTAAAGCCAGAGTTGCCAATATACCTTTTGTTCCCGATTTTTCAGCCATTTCGAATGCAAGCCGATTGTATTCAAGCCCTTTATCCGGATTTTTTAAACTCATATACAGTAAGCTAATATTATTCAATAAAACAGCCATACTTCTCTCGCGGCCTTTTTCTACTAATTCAGCATGCTCCACAGCCTTTAAAAAATAGGTGAGTGCATCCTGGAAATTTCCGAGACTATTCTCTGCTAAAGCCAAATTATTATACGCAAATTGAGCAATTTTATGATTACCTTCTGCTTCAGCCAATTCTATCCCCCGGCGAAATAAAGGTAGTGCCCCGCTAAGTTTCCCGCGTGTAACCAGAACACTACCCTGACTCGTTAAGCCATCTGCAAGCGCAGATTTATCAGACTCTTTACGACCCAGATCAGTCAATTTTATAGCATTATTCCATGCAGCATCCAATGCACCAGATTCAGTTTGGGCGCTAATCAGGACTGACAAATATTCTCGACGTATAGAAACAGGTGAAGTGTTAGAAATGGATTTTTCAAGTTCAGATAGAAGTTTTAACGCTAAAGGACTATTTTCACTATTAACATCTTTAATATGCTCTAGCCGTTGCAAAACTTCATCAGCAGATAGCAACGGAGCAGGTTCGTCTTCAGCATTGATTGGATTATTGATAGACAGAAATGCCAGCAATATGCATTGCAGAATTAACTTCATCACTTTTCGGGAATCAGGTAATTTACTTACACTTCTGTTTTTAAAGAAAAATAAAACCATTTGTGACATAACACCTCATTATATTAAATAATAGTGCGAAAACTATGTCCATAATTTCAAACCCTCTGACTATACCCTATCCACCTGGAAATGCGTATATTTACGTATATTACAGCCAGCGAACTTGAGCATCAGTTCAATACTTCATTTTTTTAAAAATAATTCCCCTCTAACTACAGCTTAGTTGAATGTTTAACGTTTACCCCAAAGAAAATTTGTCAAATCATCCACTAAATCACATTTAACATTAACATGTTCACATTCAAAAGCATTTAAACTTTCTAGTGAAATATTCCATTCTGCAAGCATTTCAGATAACTCAAGCACTTTTACAGAGAGTTTTTTTAATGATTCCAGGCTACAGCTTTCATTATCTGCAGGTGAAAAATCAGCAGGTGCAAAATGTGCTAACTTTTTTGAGACAGAATGTTCAGGTAATTTCTCTCTATAATTAGAAAGTCGCTGCCATGTAATATTGACCACCATTTCATAAAAAGCATGTTTTGTTTCAAGATGGATAATGGAAAAATTTTCTAATTCATCAAAGGGCGAAAAGTCAACACCCAGTAATAAGACTTTATCTTCCTCTTGTGGAACAATAACCGTAGCATTTCTCTCAACATCGCCAATCATAGCCAATGCTCCGAAAAGCTCACCCGGCCCTAAATACCCTATCACCTTTGTTTTATCCGACACCTGTTGCGGATATACCTCTAACTGGCCTTTTAATACAAAATAGAACCAGGAATCAAATTCACCCTTTTTAATAACTTCTTCACCAGCTCCAGTCAATATCAACCGAGAGTATTCTAATAAAGTTCTACATTGCAGCGGAGTTTCATCTAAAAGTTTCTTAAAAAAGGGGATTTTTTGCAATACAGGCAATAATTTTTGTTGTGGAACCTTGTTGATGGCGAATGAATGCATTAACGTTTATCCATAGAATTAACTCCTACTCTATATTAAAGCAGAATTCTTAATTTTTCCAATTTATAAGAGAAAATCCTCCCCTCAATCAAAGTAGGCGCTGAATAATTACAAATTTAGTAACTCCCACTGAAAACAGCATCTTGAATGATCAAAGGTATTGCAACATAGTTTCAGCTCGATAAAGTTAGCCTTTTATACATCCTCTACTATACTTTCTTAATGATCTGCAATTTAGCTATTCTTTAAACATGAGGAAACCCAAAATGGGTGGTATATTCCAAGGTTTGAAAGTCAAAATCCTCACCATTTTGGGGTCATTCTCTGTAATCATTCTCTTAATTTCATTTTTTGCATTAAATCTGGTTCAAAGTCCAAATGAAACGATTTATGAAAGTACAAAAGTTAGTCTTTCAAATGAAGGTACCGCTCAACAGCAGTTACAACAACTAACAAATCAAATTAAGAAAGCCAAAGATGAATCATCGGCTAACAAACCTGGCCGTCACTATGATCGTTATTAGCCTCCTGATTAGCACTGGAATAACTACATTAATAATAAGCTCTTTAGTTATAGAACCTGTTAACAGGATCACCGATGGTCTAAATAAGTTGGCTCGCGGCGAGCCCATGGCGCAATTATCAAAGGATAGCTCAGATGAATTAGGTGCTCTAAACCATTCAGCAATAGCTCTCTCAAATGTTATAGGTGATCTATCTGATGAAATTCACAAAACTGCGCTAAATCTCCGCAACCTTATTCAGAACGCTTCTTCAAACTCAAAATCTATTGAGATGGCTACACATGATCAGTACAGTAGAACCGATCAAGTAGCAACCGCAGCTACTGAAATGGCTGCATCTGTTGAGGATGTATCAAAAAATGCACAAAATGCTGCAGAAGCGGCCAATGAAGCTGAAAATTCAGCCAGATTAGGTGCCGATAGTATGGAGAAAACGGTTGCTATTATTAATCAGGTTGCTAACGATATTGAGGCTGCATCTGGAGTCATTAAAAAGTTAGAAACAGATACCGGTGGTGTCGCCACAGTACTTGAAGTTATTAAAGGTATAGCAGAACAAACCAATCTACTGGCACTCAATGCAGCCATTGAAGCCGCAAGAGCTGGTGAACAAGGCAGAGGGTTTGCAGTTGTCGCTGACGAAGTTAGAACTCTGGCGCAAAGAACACAAGAATCAACGGCTGAAATCCAGCAAATTCTGGAAACAGTGCAACAAGGGGCGCAAAATGCAGTTACAGCCATTGATCAGGCCATGAAAAAATCTTATGGGAGTGTCGATCAGGTGGCGGAAGCAGGTGAGAACCTTTCAACCATCAATCGCTCAATTCAAACAATAAGCGACATGAATGTGCAAATAGCAGCCGCCTCAAAGGAACAATCTGTGGTTTCTGGTGATATTTCCAAAAATATGGAAGAAATCACTCATATTGCCACTCAAAATATTGAACGAATAAAGTCCACCAGATCCGAACAAGAAACACTGACTGAACTCTCTAACAAACTCGATACATTGGTTAGTTGATTCATAGCAAAAAAAAAAAGATGTATATACCCGTTGTCATTTATAAAACCCGTTGTAAAATTAACAATTAAAAAATAGCTTAGTTTTAAGGATTAGTTATATGATCATTGCGTTGGGTTTTCACGCATCTATGGAAGATACAGGCCATATTGCCAGACAGACATTTCTATGGATGCGTAAAAATAAAATATCAGCTAACCCGGTTAACTATGCCATAGCTTATTGTTATATTGATAAAGGAAGCGAACAACTCAGCAATATAATCAATGAAAAACTAAATGCAGGAAAGGCTATTTCTTCAGTTCTATTACTCGAATTATACAACCGTTATCTTAGCGAACTTCAAGTACAGCATTTAAAACAATCCTATGATGACTTATTCTCAATCCTTTCAGCTATAGGTGAAACCATCCATCATGGGAATACAAATTTTGAGACCTATGACAAAACACTTGAAAATTGTATAGACCAATTAATCAATGATAAAAAAGACAACAATAAAATAGAAGATGTTATTAACCTTTAAATCGATGAAACCAAAGAAATGAAAGCTGCTAGCCTTAAAATGGCTTCGGCTCTTAAAAGTTAGGAAGAAAAAGCAAACATGTTTCAATCCAAGTTTTTAGAGGCTGCCCACGACTCCATCGTAGATCAACTCACTGACTTACTTAATCGACGCGGCTTAATTGAGTCATACAACGCCCTTATCAGCAATAAGTCTTCTGATCAAATAATTACCTGTTTTATGATGGATGTAGATGATTTTAAAATTACAAACGATTCACATGGACATATTTTCGGCGATCTGGTTTTACAAAAAATTGCAGAACAAATGGAACTTATTATTGGAGAAGAGCATATTGCCTCCCGTTATGGGGGAGAAGAATTTTGCATTATCCTCTCTGATATTCAGCAACAGGATGCCATTCAGGTCGCTGAAGCCATTCGAAATTCTGTGACACAAATAGAACTACAATCTCCTGAAAAAAAGCAAATTATCAAACATTTCTCAATATCCATTGGGGTTACCCAATTACGAGAAAATGAATCATTCAAACACCTTTTGGAAAGAGCTGATAAGTTGCTTTATCAGTCTAAACAAAAAGGAAAAAACAGAGTAACTTCAGACTAAATAACATGAACCCTGTTTAAGAGACTTTCACAACAGCCTGCCAGATGAAGTCGGAATTAATACATCTATTTTTGTAACTATTCAGCTACGTTGAACCTGACAAATGGCTTGCGCCTGGCATCGTTCCAGATCTTCATGCGTTGTTAAATCTCGTTGCTGGTCGACCATTCGCCCAATGAACCAAATAAACGGCTCGACCTGGCCGTGTAACACACAACTTCCCTTGATGATGCTATGAAGCAAACCCTGTACATCAGATGAGCGTAAGGCGCAAACTGCTCCCTTGTCTGTGAGAAGCAATGAACACGAAGGCAAACCTGATATCTTATGAGTACTCAATGTGATGTTTCTGTCATTGAATAAGATAGTGATTGGCTCAGACTGTTCGGAAACTCTAACAGACAAGGATAGATCAGGAGTTGGACCAGAGACTTTTGCCACCGATTTTTTAAGGTAATTAGAAAAAGTGTTGGCCCATTCTTCTAGTTCAGAATGTGCAAAGCTTAAGTCCATTGGTTCATTTTTGGCAGTCACAGGCTGTGTATCAACTTCACGCTCTACTTCGATGAGAGCTTCAAGGGTCTTGTCTACGTCCTCTCGTGTATGAGTAGCCGAGCAGATGAATCTCAGGCGACTTCGTCCACTTTCCACAATTGGATAGGTCACAGCCGATGTTTGAACACCACGCTTATATAACTTCTGCACAATAACAAAAAGTTTATCATTGTCGCTAAAATGTGGAGTGACGATGGGTCCGTCACCCGTCCCCAGATCATACCCCGCATCTTCGAATCGCTGTCGCATGTAGCGGGTCGTATCCCAAAGTCGCTCTCGCAGCTCATCATCCGAACTAAGATGGCGCAAAGCGGTAAGTGCTGCGGCAATATCCGCAGGACTGACCGAAGCCTGAAAGATGTATGCTTTTGCTGATGACTTCAACAGGTTTACGTACTCTTCCTTCGCGGCAACAACTCCACCAAGGCTACCAAGCGACTTGCTGAGTGTCGTCATTATGAAGTCTACCTGCTCTGTGATCCCTTGAGCAGAACAAATACCAGCTCCACGTTCGCCGTAAAAACCGAATGAATGCGCTTCATCAATCAAAACGAGTGCATTATATTTCTTCGCTGTGTGTACGATTTCTGCTACCGGTGCAACTCCTTCACCCATGCTATAAACGCTTTCGAGAGCAACCAGGATAGTACGGTAAGGCGATACTTCCGACTCCAGCACTGATTCCAGGTCAGATGCATTGTTGTGTTGAAATGTCCTAATCGTTGCTCCACAAAGGCGAGCACCATCAACAATAGATGCGTGACAGAGCTGATCTATAACAACGACATCGTCTTTGCCAAGAAGTCCTGCAACCACCCCGACATTTGCGGTATATCCTGTAGGGAACAAACAGGCACCAGGCTTTCCAACTAATTCTGCAAACTCTGTTTCAAACTCCAGATGGAGATCAGTTAAGCCTGATGCCGCTGCAGACGTTCCCATTCCGGTACCAAAACGCTCTAAAGCAGAAGAAGCTTCCTCAATGACTCTCTTATCACGGTTCAAGCCAAGATACAGATTGGTTGTCCAGATAATAGCCTCTTGTTCATCATCATTATACACATCGGTAACAGTGCCTCTGGCCGCACTACCAGTACGTAATACTTTGCTATATGGGTTTTTGCCAAGGTCGTTAACCATGCACACTACTTCCTGTACCAGCTTACTCTTATCGATAATAGACCAGGAGGGCGCTTTCGCAGCCTGAAACGGCGGATGGCCAGACTGAATATGTGATTGAAAGCTGGCAAGTGAATCTGTTGCTACATTACTTATTTTTTCAATTGGATCGTTCTCAACGTTATCACCCATCATATCGATAATATAATTGGCCAGGGAAGTTGGGGTGGAGTGTTCAATAATCGCCTGGGAAGTCATCTTTTGCCCCAAAATGTTGGTTAATCGACTCTTAAACTCCAATATTGATAGCGAATCGATGCCCTGGTCTTCGAATGAGTGATCCTGTGATATCTGGTCTGGTTCACTAACATTAAGAAGAGAGGCCACTACGCGCTGAATGTTCGACAGTATCGTAGCCTGCTGTTCGTTCCTGGAGCCTGTCAGACGCTGCATTAAATCGCTGGAGCTGTTGATAGAGTCGGCACTTAAGCCAGAGTCAACTGCACGTTGTTCAAAATGACAATCCTCTTCTATACTCATGAGTTTCTTGCGGTCGAGCTTGTCATTGGGCAAAAGAGGCAACTCCCTGAGGTGCCTCACAATTTGAGGAACCATATACTTTGGCAGTCTTTGTGCTAAAAATCGTTTGACTGCCACGTCTGTTACGGTTTCGTCCTGACTCACAACATACACAACGAGCATTTTCTGACCAATGCCGCCATCAAGGGCTGCAGCTGCAGCAACGTCAACACCTTGCATCGATTCAAGTGTTGACTCAATCTCTTCAAGCTCGATTCGAAAACCTCTAATCTTTACCTGTTGGTCGACTCGGCCAAGAAATTCGATCTCTCCGCTTTCTGTCCACCTACACAAATCCCCTGTTTTGTACAGCCGGTTATCTGGGATCAGAGCATTAGGCTCCAGTTCAATGAAACGTTCATTAGTTAGAGCTTCATCGTACAAGTACCCTCGAGCAAGCTTGTTTCCTGCCAGGTACAGTTCTCCCGCTACCCCAACAGAAACCGGTTGCATTGCATCATCTAAAATGTACGAACGCGAATCTGACACTGACTTTCCAATGGTAACCACCTTAGTATCTGGTGTAACCTCAGTAACTGTCGAATAAACAGTATCTTCGGTAGGACCATATACGTTGACCACTCGCGGCCCAGACTCCAGCGCGTGAATTTGTTCAACCAGCGATCGTTTAAGCGCTTCGCCGCCAAAAACGAGACACAGAATCCCCCCAGGTAATCTTTCTGTCGAGAGTAACGCCTGCATCGATGATGGAACCATTATGCATGTTCTCACCTGGTCTAATGAAGAAAGGTTTGGTAGATCAAGTACGTTCTTTGCCAGTATTACGGTGCCACCAAGTGACAAGGTACCCATAATTTCCATAACCGAAGGGTCAAAACAGACTGAGGCAGCGGCAAGCACCCCTGTGAGCTCTTCATCATTTAACAGCTCTCGCATCGAGTAGCTCATGGCCACAACGCTTCTGTGCTCAACGGCGACTCCTTTTGGTCGTCCTGTTGAACCTGATGTATAGATAACATATGCCAAATCGTTCGCTGATGGTTCTACAGAGCTATCCGTCTGCTCCCCCACCTTATCGGCCCACACCAGCTCACGCACTCCCTTGCATAGGTTAGCTGAGCTGTCGCCATCTACAATAGCTGCCACTGCACGCGAGTGTTCCAGCATGTATCTAACCCGATCTTGTGGATATGCTGAATCTAACGGTACATATGCACAGCCAGCTCGCATCACACCAATTAAAGCTGAAACAAGTTCCCAGGAACGGTTCATACACACCCCGACCAACGATCCTGGCTCAACGCCACGACTCTCAAGCTCGCCTGCAAAAGCCCTGGCCCGTTTCATTAGACAATTAAAGTCGATCTTGGTCTCACCATCAATAATTGCCACCCGTTCGGGATGTTCTAGCATTTGTTTTTCGATCAACCCGCAGACTGTCTTCCCGTAGTCGTATTCCTCCTGTTTCAATTTACCTTCATCGACAATGTTGTGCACCTGCTGTTGCATTAGTCTCGGCTGATCTTCAGAAATTATATCTGGGCGATCACTTCCGCCAGTTTGATCTCCAAATTTTGACTCCATCAGCCTTTGCAAGTCTTGGGCAGCCATCCCAATTATCTCATTGGTATCTTTCACGCCTGCTGCAGTCAACATATCTCGTCGATTGATAGCAATTTCTGTTGCGGAAGAGCCTTCATTAAACAAAGCCAATTTATCCGCGTTGGTTAACAGTTCGCTTAAAAACTGAGTTAACTTATCCATACATTTTTCCTTTTCTCATTAGTGAGCCATTTGAAAAGGTAGCCAAAGTAACGACAAGTAATAATAAAACAACAACTAAAACTTTACGCATAACCATTCAAAAATATAACTATTAAATAATTTATGTTGAATGACTATTCAATATAAATCCCTGTAGCTGATTTTACCACCACCAGTGTCATTTACAATTTAACTCGCAGTGGTAATTATTTTTTCAATTTAACTTAAGATAACTGATAATTTTTTTTTCATCAATCATTTATTAGTATCTTTAAGTTTTCCTCACCAGATAATTATTGTTGGCAGCGATAACTATCTGGTCATTTTTTGTAATAATTACAGGAATTCTAAAACCGCTAAAATCACATTTAACCTAATAGAATTAATATACTAATGTGATTCTTCAAAATATATCAATTCTGTATTTACCACCAGTGGCATGAAAGATAGACTTTTTGATTATATTTCTGGCACACCCCAGTTTTATTTTGACAACCTAACCTGTCCAGCTTCAATTCAGAAATCTATCATCTAATTAATAACAGGTTTAAAAAACACGAAAATCTCTGTATTTAGAGTTCTGGCTTATCCAACATTAGGTTAACTAACCTTCATACGACAATCATCATCTGGAAATTCTATTTCAACCGTAGAATGATTTATGCTGTGCTCTTGCAATAATTTATCCACTGATTGTCGCAATTTTAGCCTTTCTTCAGTATCAAGAGAATTATTCGTTTTAAGATGAGTACTTAAAACGTGATGTTCACCATCAAGTGTCCATAAGTGAGTATCATGACAAGAATCCACCTGGGGCAAACTATTTAGCCTGTTCTTTAAAACAGGTAGATCAATTGAATCGGGAACGGCTTGTAAAAAAATATAAACAGTCTGATTTAAAACTTTGATGACATTCCATAGAATATAACAGGTAAAAGCTACCGAAAGAATAGGATCCAGTATTGGAAGTTCAACCCACATCAACACTAAACTCACAATTAAAACAGCCACCCATCCCAGGACATCTTCTAACATATGAAATCCAACAACCCTGGCATTTAAACTATTACTGCCTTTTAATTTAACAACCGCAGCACCATTAACCAGGATCCCTAAAATTGCCAGATACATCATGCCCTGGGCATGTGGCATTTCAGGATGAAATAACCTTGGAATAGCCTCAAAAAGAATGATTGTTGATCCAATTACCAATATAAAACTATTAATTAATGCTGCTAATAAAGAAAACCGACGATAACCATAGGAAAACTTCTTACTAGGTTTCTTTTCAGAGATATGACTTAAATACCAACTAATTCCAAGAGAAAGACTATCACCTAAATCATGCAAAGCATCAGATAAAATAGCGACACTATTGGTTAAAATACCACCAACAAGTTCAATCAGGGTAAATGCCAAATTCAAGAAAAAGACAATACCAATATTTTTTGTATCTGATTGATTATGGTTGTGGCTGTGAAGCTGCCCATGCTGATGTTTATGATTATGCTGGTGCATATCATCCATTCTTTGATAAATTAGATAGATAACATCAGGTTAGCAAAGGTAGAAATTATTTTCACGCTCTTTGAGTGTTTTGAATTGAAAATTTTAGATTTTCTATAATGAAGGTAAGTTAAAAGGATTGCTCGAACCCGATAAGTAAAATAGGTTTTCTGAAGCTTCTGTTAGAATGCCTTGAAAAAGAACCATACTCAGTCCTGATATTATTGCCCTCTATTAAAGAGTATCCCTTGATTAACAGGTTAAATTTCATAGAAGGACGTTCAGGGGCTTGTAATACAGGAGGCTCCAAATAATAATGATGTGGAACTTTTTTCTGGAATGAAACTTCAAACAAGTTGATTTTAATACTATTAGTATCATTTTTCTTTGCGGTTCTATCGGCTGACCATTGCTTAAAACTGTCTTGATAAAATTTATCTTTGGAAAGTCCTAACTCCATTCTATCTTTAGCCTGGACTTGTGAACTCAGTAACAAGATAAAAATAACTATTGAAAAGTTAATGGCTTCGAATCCTTTCAAGGTTAACTGTTCACGCAACTTTTTAGTAGCAGAAAACATAATACAAACCTCAATTTTATTGGATAATTTTTTAAACCTGGATAATTTTTATTACTACAATTGTTTAAAATACATATTATAAGCATAGCTCAAAACTAAATTAAATTCTGTGAACTAGTTTGATAAGCCGTAACAATTAGACCAATCATCATGGATTTAGTGCTGTTTCTAGAGGAATAAAATCTAAGTTTTTTTATTTTTAGTCCTAAATAATATATTGGAAATGCGCATTTTCAATGGATCTGGATATATATCAAACCAGTTGAGCCTTTAAAACATCAAACTGCTTTTGCAATCGTTTCTCTGAAATTGGCCAGGGGGTTCCTATTTCCTGAGTAAAAAGGGAAACCCGAAGTTCAGACAGCATCCATAATAATTTTTGGTAATCATTCCACAATGGGGACCATGGTTGAATCATTTCCTGCAAAGAACTGAGCTTTTTTGACCAACTCTGCAAAATCTCCAGATATTGTCTTTCTTTGTTAGAAGTATGTGGGAGTTTATCAATGCGCAATCGAAGAGCTTTAAAGTATCTAGAATAATTACCTAACATTTCATCCGTTACATTCCCAATAAAACCTTTATAAATCAGAGCATCAAGCTGTATTTGAATGTCTCGAAAACTGGCTAGAGCAGTTGCAGTTAAAGACTTTTTAACCGCACTTCTGATCTTGCTCCATTGCACCAGCAATTGATTAATTGTTTTTGAAAACTCGGTCACATCAGCAATAATATTGGGGGCGAATTGTTCGACCAACCTGTGAAAATCCTGTCGTTTTTGCGGTAGGCTAGCGTTTGTTATATCTGACAAATAGCGTTTTATCACATGTAACACCAGCTCTTCAAGCAACTGCTCCCAGCGACCTAATGAAGCATAAAGAAGGCTCAAAGAATTCTTATCTGGAAGATTTTTTGATAAATACCTGGATTTATCGCTCAATTGCAAATAAATTAATTTTAATAAACCATTCCTTGAATAATATTCAGCCTTCTCGTGGCTTTCTTGTAATCTAATTCCAACTGTTTTCCCTTCATCAATAAGCGCTGGCCATTGCTTAATTTTCACCCCTGCCTGTGAAGTTTCTACAACTTGATTTATTCTCTCTTCTGGCCAATCTGTTAAACCTTTCTTTTGCTCAAAGGTTGATTGTGTTTTTTGGGGGAGGGGACCAGATTTCCAGTTTTTATCATTCGCTTGTTGTTGTAACTGTAGAAGGCTACGCCCTTTTGCCAGACTTTGGCCTCTGGCATTGACCACATTAAATAATAACGTTAGATGATTAGGCAACTCGATATCATCAAATTCATCAGGAGAGATCAAAGCACCGGTCATTTGTTGAAGGTTTCTTGCCATAAATTGATGCAAGCGCTCAACAGATGTTTTTTGTGAATCCATTCTTTCAAGTAGTGCATCAGCAAAATCAGGGGCTGGAATAAATTGTTTGCGTAATTTTTTAGGAAGCCCCTTTATGAGCGCTATAATCTTATCTCTTAATAAATAAGGAATTAAATATTCAAAATCTGCTACTTTTAAATTTGTTAAAAGTGTTAAAGGAACTTTAATGGTTACTCCATCATCATCATGTCCAGGTTCAAAACGATAGCTCATGGGTAACTTCATTTCACCCAGCTCCCAAAATTCAGGCAATTTTGGCATTGTTTTCACATCTGTTTTTAATAACTCTTCTTCTTTTACCAGTAACTTTGATTTTTCTGATTTATGAGCTTTTTTGTACCATCGTTCAAGCGAACTGACAGACATAATACCAACAGGAATTTTTTCATCTAATAATGTTAAAAGTTGTTCCGTATCTAACAACCGATCTCTTCTTCTGATTTTGTTTTCTTGCTCAATAACCTTATCTAAAGATTGCCAGAAATGATGAATTTCAGAAATTCTTGTTTTGAATTGTCTTTGTAAAATTCCATGTTCTAAAAAACACTGACGACAAAAAACAGGATCGATTTTTTCATAACTAACTTGTTGATTAGCAACCAGTAGCATGCCAAATAGTGTTTTTTGCATATTAGCCACAACATGACCTGTTTTTTGTTTCCAATGAGGCTCAAAATATTTTGTTGTTATCAGATGAGGCACTACTTCTATTACCCAAGAGGTATCAATGTTGGCTACAGTCGAGGCAAATAAACGATTAGTTTCAATCAATTCAGATACCACTATCCATTCTTTTCCAGGGGACTCAGTTTTAACCTGTGCCTTATCATGCAGTCCCTTACCTTGCAATAGTGTTGTTTCTGTCGCAGGATCTAACTCTTTATCTATCAGGGCGAGAGTGTTTTTAGACTGTTTGTTAGATGCGCTCTGCCTTTGTACAACAAAACGTGATTGACGAGCTCCCTGATAATCACCTTCTGAAGTTTTATTGCCGATTTGATCGGGCAAGCCACTAATAACAGCTTTATGAATTGAGGCGTAATCTCCATATTGTTGACTAATTTTATTGTGAGTCTTAACAGGGTAACTGCCTCCAATTACATTTTTAGTCTGCTTTTCTTTAACCTGCTTTTCTTTAAAATAAGTGTCCTTAAAAACACGGTCTAATTGCCGATAGGTGTCTTGCCAATCACGAAGTCGAATATAGGATAAAAACTCTGATTTCAGACGTTTACGATACTGGCTTGAACTCAGATCAGATTTTAGTTGATGTACATAGTTCCAGATATTAATCAATGCCATAAAATCTGATGGTTGTTGATTAAATCTTAAATGCCACTCATCTGCCGCCTGGCGTTTTTCCATGGGTCTTTCACGGAGATCTTGCACACTCATTGCGCTGGTGATGATTAACAGCTCTTTAAGGCAGTGATATTTTGTTGCTTCGATTAACATTCGAGCCTGGCGCGGATCAACTGGAAGCCTTGCCATTTTATTTCCCATAGGTGTGATTTGTTTTTTCTCATCAATGGCTTGTAAGGTTTGTAATAATCGATAACCATCACTTATCTGTTTAGATTCAGGTGGTTCAATAAATGGAAACTGTTCAATATCGCCAAGCCTCATATTGAGCATTTTCAGGATCACTGCTGCCAGATTAGTTCGGTGGATCTCAGGATCAGTAAAAACCGGACGAGATTGAAAATCATCTTCAGCATATAACCGAATGCAAATACCATTGGCAGTTCGACCACAACGACCCTTACGTTGTTCGGCCGATGCCTGTGATATAGGTTCAATGGGTAAACGTTGTACTTTGGTTCTCTGACTATAACGACTAATTCTGGCTAAACCAAAATCAATAACATAACGGATATTTGGTACTGTTAATGAAGTTTCTGCTACATTGGTTGCCAATACGATTCTTCGTTTAGAGTGGGGTTTAAATACCTTATCCTGCTCTGAACGATTAAGTCTTGAATATAAAGGTAATAATTCAACCTTTGAGGTAAATTTCTTTTTCAAAAATTCTGAACTTTCACGGATCTCTCGCTCTCCTGCCAGAAAAACCAGAATATCTCCAGCGCCATCACTCATTAACTCTTCGGTAGCCAAAGCCAGGGCATCCAGTGGCTCTAGTTTGCTATCATCCAGTTCAGAGACAAGAGGACGATAACGAGTTTCTACAGGGTAAGTTCTCCCGGAAACTTCAAGAATAGGTGCATTATTAAAATGTTTGGAGAAGCGTTGTAAATCGATTGTGGCGGAGGTAATGATGATTTTAAGATCGGTTCTTTTTTTTAAAAGTTCTTTTAAGTACCCCAGAATAAAATCAATATTTAAACTACGCTCATGAGCTTCATCTATGATTAAAGTATCATATTGGCTGAGTTCAGGATCTGTAGACATTTCAGCAAGCAGTATGCCATCTGTCATCACTTGAATACTGGTTTTTGCTTTCTGTGTTTGGAAACTTTGCCTGTTTTTCGAATTCTGAACGTTTTGCGGATCTTGAGTGCTGTGGTTTTGAATGTTGGTCAGATCATCAAACCTGATTTTATAACCAACCTGTTCTCCCAGGTTCACTTTTAACTCTTGAGAAATTCGACTCGCAACAGCTCTTGCAGCTATTCTTCTAGGCTGAGTATGACCAATGAGCCCTCGTCGTCCACGGCCGATTTTCAAACAAAGTTTGGGAAGTTGAGTGGTTTTTCCAGATCCTGTTTCACCAGCTAAAATCACTACCTGATGTTTTAAAATCAGTTGAGCCAGCTCATCGGTTTTTTGACTAACAGGCAGCTCTTGTGGAAACTCTATCTTTGGAAAACATTTTTCTATCTGCTCTATTTTTTCCAATGAACATTGAATATTTTTGTTAAGTTTTACCAGCGAGTGTTCAATGGGTTGTTTCTGTTTTAATCTACGACTTAAAGCATGATGATGTCGATATAATTCTGCAACATCAGCACAACGACATTGTGATATTCGTTTTAAAGCCTTTTTTAAAAGGGCTTGTGCAGAATTGGATTGTGCTAGCTCAAGTTCAGTCACATTGTACCTTTAAAAATTAGCAGCATTAAAGGTTAACAACCAACAGGCTTTTTTCTGGCATAGAAGCAACGGGTACAGGTATCAGAACAGTATGGCCTGAGCCTGGTGCACAATCCATCTCTTCATTTTTTTTATTTCTAATTTGTTCAAGTTTGAAAGAAATATTTCCCTCTGGTGTCATTAACTCCAATTCATCACCCACCGTAAATTTATTTTTCACCTCAACGGTAGCAATGCCATCTGCAAAAGATAGAATATCACCAACAAATTTTTGATGATTACTCATAGATGAACCATAGGTGTAATTTTGTAAATCTTTAGGCACATGGCGACGCAGAAAACCTTCGGTATAACCACGATTTGCAAGACCATCTAAAGTATCCAGCAGCCCCATATCAAATGGTTTTCCTGCTACAGCATCATCTATGGCCTTACGATAAACCTGGGCCGTTCTTGCTGAGTAAAAGCTTGACTTTGTTCGCCCTTCAATTTTAATTGAATCTACGCCAATTTGAATTAGCTTTTCCACATGTTGCACAGCACGAAGATCTTTAGAGTTCATGATGTAAGTACCATGTTCATCTTCAAATGCCGGCATAAGCTCACCAGGTCGTTTAGGCTCTTCCAGCATGATAATTTCATCTGTCGGTGTCCATTTTCCTTCACCAGCTTTTACATTACTATCTGTCTTTATTTGTGTTTTAGGTAAAATATCACCTTCAAGAGTTTCTTCGCCGGGTTGAGTTTTATAATCCCAGCGGCAAGCATTGGTACAGGCACCCTGGTTAGAATCACGATGATTCATATATCCCGATAATAAACAACGTCCAGAATAGGCAATACAAAGTGCACCATGCACAAAAACTTCTAATTCCATTTCAGGGCATCTTTGTTTGATTTCTTCAATTTCATTAATAGACAACTCACGAGAAAGTATCACCCGCTCAATACCTTGTTTTTGCCAGAACTTAACCGTGGCATAGTTAACTGCATTGGCTTGAACTGATAAATGTATAGGCATATCGGGCCATTGTTCTCTAACCATCATAATCAATCCGGGATCGGCCATAATCAGTGCATCAGGTCTCTGCGATGCCTGATCCATAGACAGAATTGGAGATAAATCTCGAACATAGGTACGAACTTTGTCATTATGAGGAGAAACATTTGAAGCCAGATAAAATTTCTTGCCTGCACCATGTGCTTCATTAATCGCCTGTGCAAGGATCTCCGGTTTAGAAAACTCATTATTCCTGACTCGTAAACTATAACGAGGCTGTCCAGCGTATACAGCATCCGCTCCATAGGCAAAAGCATAACGCATATTTTTAAGTGAACCTGCTGGAGAGAGTAACTCTGTGGTCATTTTTGTACCTGATAAATAATTTGCCAAGATACCAGTGACACCTCTAAATGCAGGTTTCACTGGTATAGATTGAGCGGGTATTATACGATAATTGACCACAAATCCTAATATTACTGAGGCCCTCTAATGAAAATAATACTATCTGCCTTGTTATTGGCTATAGGTTTCTCTCAAGTTAAAGCCGAAATCACTCTGATCCATAACATTAAGGGATATAGTTTTAATCACAAACAACAACTATTTCAATTTTCATCAATAGCTTTTGAAAAAGATAAAATTATTGCTGTTTCATCAGAATCACTCTTTAATCAATACCCTGAAGCAAAACGTATTAATGGAAAGGGTAAAGCGCTTCTTCCCGGTTTAATTGATGCTCACGGTCATCTTTTAGGACTAGGATTTAGTAGATTAAATATAGATGTTCGCGGGATCTCTTCAGCTACTAAAACCGCAAACAAAGTTAAAACTTACTCAAAAAACAATCCACAACTCAACTGGATCCTGGGACGAGGTTGGAATCAGGTATTATGGCCCGATAAAAATTACCCCACAGCGATGATCCTGGATAAAGTAATTTCTGATAGACCTGTATGGTTAAGACGTGTTGATGGACATGCTGGCTGGGCTAACAGTCGGGCTTTAAAATTAGCAGGTATTAATGCCGATACTCTGGCACCCGAGGGCGGTGAAATAATTAGAGAGTCCAAAGGCAACCCTACAGGAATATTTATCGATAATGCTATGGCTTTGATCGAATCAAAATTACCAGAATTTACCAAAGCTGAAAGCATAAGTGCTCTGGAAACGGCTCAAGAACATCTGCTCAGCATGGGCATGACCTCCATGCATGATGCTGGCATAAGCTATGATACTTATCAATTATATCAACAACTTGCTAAAGATCACCAATTAAAACTCAGGATCTATGCCATGATATCGGCGACAGATCCCAAATTAGAAACAATGCTTTCAAAGGGATATATTGAAGATCCAGGGCAATTCCTCTCAATTAGAAGCATCAAAGTTTATGCCGATGGAGCTCTTGGAAGCCGTGGAGCGGCTTTACTTGCACCTTATTCAGATAAACCCGAACATCAAGGACTGCTACTCACATCAGAACAACAACTGTCTAAATTATTTAAACAGATCTCCGATCATAAATTTCAAATAAATATTCACGCAATTGGTGATAGAGCTAATAGAATTGCCTTAAATAATTTTAAAAATATTCAAATGACAAAAAATGAATTGCCTTTGCGCCACCGCATAGAACACGCCCAGGTTGTCAATGTAAAAGATATTCCTCTCTTTAAAAAATATAACATTATTGCCTCTATGCAACCCACCCATGCCACCAGTGATATGAACATGGCTGAAGATAGAGTCGGCAAAAAAAGATTAGCTGGAGCCTATGCCTGGAGGACTTTTTTAAATCAGGGAACTCCCATAGCGGCTGGTTCTGATTTTCCAGTGGAATTGGCTAATCCATTTTTTGGATTACATGCCGCAGTTACAAGACAAGATAGAAACAATCATCCTGAAAATGGCTGGGTAGGAGAACAGGCTCTATCGGTTAAAGAAGCTTTAAAAGCTTTTACACTTGATGCCGCTTTTGCCTCTCACCAGGAATCTATTATCGGCTCTCTCGAAAAAGGCAAAAAAGCCGATTTTATTTTAATTGATCAAGATATCTTCAAAGTCCCATCCCGGGAGCTTTGGAAAACTCAGATTTTACAAACTTGGGTGGAAGGTAAAAAAGTATTTGAAAAATGAATATTTGAGTGATTCAAATGCGAACTTCAGGTTTAAGAGCCTGTAAATCACTCTTTTGACGCATTTGGTCTATAATTGATATTATAGTAATGAAAAAACAGCTTCAGGAACAACCCAAGAATTTTATGCAGTATCACATTCTTAAAGTACAAAGAAGTAAAATTGATGAGCAATGTTTTGAGATCACATTAATGCTCAAACCTGAACGCTGGGAAAGATTACTCAGAAAAATTCCAACAGGTAAGATCACCTATCGAGGGTATGGTCAGCGTTGGTACACTGAAGATCAATATCGACCCGCCCCACCATCTGTGACTAAACTGCTTTTTGCTATCAGTTATAATCAGGAGTATCGACATATCCAGAAAGCAGCTGAAATCAAGCCGCTAACTAAAAAAGCAAACTAGCTTACAAATTTTGGATAAGAATATTTTTGCTTATATCCTATCCCGAATTGAGGTTATTTAGTAGCTTCATCCTTATGAACCACTGCAGTCCAGTTGTAAAGTCTACTACCTTCCAGTTTAGCGGCAAGGGTATAGGTTCTACCTTCTTTAACATCTAATTCAAACAGAGGATGAGTTGTCCGGCTTTTTTTACCAGTCGTTTTAATGGTACCAGTTTGATGTTCAAAGATAGGAACCAACTTGATTTTATGCATACCTGGCGCTAACCAGTAGGCATTGTTAGAATTGTTAATCAATACGCCATCAATTTCTGAAATACTCACTCGAAATAATTTATTAGCAGGCTGAGATACAATGGTACGAATTTTTCCAGATGGTTCATTTGGTGAAACTGTCACACTCGATGAAAAAGCAACACCTGAAAAAAGTGCAGCAAGTAGGGCTAATTTAGTTTTCGCTGATTTAAGGTTCGCCTCTTTAAGATTCATAATAGACTCCGTTAGTGTAGGTATCATTAGTTCCTATGACATTATATACCCAAACTACTTGGAAATAGATGAAATATCACAGGTTCTCATACTAGAATTACTCCTAAGCCCATAAGGGAGTCAACTATGTCTATCACAAAAGTGTAAATATTTGTTAACCAGTCAATTATTAACCAAAACTATCTACCTAAGCCATCTACAAACACTTATACCCGTGCCATCTCATATGATCTGGTCAACAAAATCCTTAATTCTGATAGCTCTTATTAAAAATCTGGATTTCCCTATACTGTTATATGAAATTGAGTGTCCAGGCCAAAGGAATTTAAGTTATCACTGGAAATTTTCGTTTTTTGAGATAATGGCCGTTAATATCAGGTTCAGGTTCACCTCCCGTGTATTCACCAGAACCTGCAAATCCATCTATAATAACCAGTCTTTCGTTGTATTTGGGGATGTTCACCAGAATTAAATTTTCTTTAAATACCCAAACCACTTTCCAAACTCCACCCATGTTTCAGAATAAACTTGTCCAGGACATGTGGGTAATTTAGGATCAGTTTTATATTTTTTTTGATATTCCTTTACCGTTTTAATTCCTAGAACTTCGGTTGCATTACTTGCTTCCTCAATAGTGGCGTATTTTGAAAATCTTCCATTTTTCAACAATCTTAACCATTTCTCTTCTTGTTCCCAGGTATCTACATAAAAGTTATCAGGATGTGATGGTAACTTTGGATCTTTGTGGCAAAACTGTTGATATTCTCTACATGTTTTAATTCCCAGCTTAATAGCAGCCTCACTAGTACCTTGGTTCATAAGTCCGTGTGAAATTGGTGGTTATTTGTTCAAGCCACCAACACCTTCCCTTTATAAGTCCATTTAAAGGGTTTTGCCAAACACTTATTAAAATAATCGATAAACCGAATTAGTTTTTCACGCAGCTCTTCGAGACTGTTGAAATCACCTCGCTTGAGTAACTTTCGCGACAATATGCCAAACCAAATCTCGACCTGGTTTAACCATGAGCAGTGCTTCGGCGTAAAGACAAAACGGATACGATGGGAGCTATCAATCAAAAACTGCTGCCTTGATGCTATGTTTTTGAGAATGCCAGATTTCCCCTTTTTCCCAAGGTCTTTACTAATTCCACAGCTTTTAGCGATAAATCGAACCAGCGATTCTGATTTATGGACATTCAATTGATCCGCTACAATTACCCAGTGACTTTCAGCACATGTCGCCACCGTATCTTTTATGTGCTCACAAAAGTCTATTTCGTTACGCGTCTCGGCGATCCGGTAATGAACTATCTTTCCCGTTACAACATCGAAGCTGGGCGTCAAACAAAGTGTGCCATGACGTTTATATTCAAATTCCTGTTTTTCAATAAACCCTTGTTTCACTGGTTTATTTGGTGATATTCGTTCTAATGCCTGAATGCCTGTTTTTTCGTCTACTGACACCGTTATAACATTTTCGTTGGCTAGCACTGGAGCTTGATGGTAGGTATTACAGACATTATTAACTTCTTTCTTAAATATCTCATCATCTTCAATCTTGGGGTTGAGCCAGTAAGTCGAGCGGTGTGGCCTGATCTGTGCCTGGCGGAGGAAACGCCCAACAGTACTTTTTGAGATCCCACAGGCTAATCCTTGTTTGTTGGCTTCATCAGCCAATTCGGTATGTGTCCAATGTGTAATTTCTCTCCCACATTCTGTTGGTAGTTTCAGTGCCAGTGACATCAAATTACATAACTGCTCTTCAGTGTAAGTCAGTGGCGAGCCACTTCTGGGTGCATCTAAAAATGCACTTAATAACAACTTCTGTTTGTCCTTATTGTTTGTTAACTCAACAGGCCATGAGCGAAAAAAAGATTGCGCTCTATTTCTCCACCTGGTGACAAAACCAGAACTGACGCGCAACTCTCTGGCAACTTTACTCATGTTAAAGGTCTGGTTTATTAATAGTATTGCCTTCAACCGGAGTAGAATACTGGCAGGCGTGGTATAGCATCTCTGAATTGATAGAATAGTCGTAGTGATTTCACTGGCGTATTTTGTTGGAAATAAGGTATTCATGGCTTCTGCAATATAGTATATGTCCTATATTGAGTTATATAACATCAAACAACTTTTGGAAAACTATTAATGGGTTACAAAGTAAAAATACAAAAAGTACAGCGACCAACAAACAAATCTTTTTACGTTAATATGCCTGCTGCAATTGCTGAAGCTTTGGGCATGGAGAAGGGAGAAGAGTTTGAATGGACAATTGAAGATAAAAATACGTTGGTGTTAAAAAGGTTAAATCCTCTGGAAATAAATACCCGTACAAATATTGACCATTTTCGCTCGGACTTGTGATCTCTGGTACTAGGGGGTTGTCAAAAAAGAAATGGGTGTCCAGTCAGAGGGCCTGTCAGGGCCTGAGAGACCTCCGGCTACCCATTAGGCATGAACCCAGACAAGTACTGAGCAATTCACTTAGCCCCATTCTATTTCAAGCTCGTCTTTAGCTGGCTTAACATTACGAAGCTCTGAGTTAATAATATTGCTCGCTAAGTAGTGAATTACCGTGTAATCAACATACTTTGATCGATAATCTGAAGCATAAGATTCTTTCGGCAGGGGCGCAGTTGATTGAACCATGTCTCCTATGGCGCTTTGCACATTTGATATGACTTCATTGTGTGGATCGCACTCCATGTCTCGGAGATCGTGAAGCTTTTCGAACGCAGCCCCCATACGATTAAACTCATACTGTCTTTTAGAATAATCTGGGTCTTTAGAGTACTTCGCTGGATTTTTTGACTTATAAATATTCAAAGCCCACTGCAGCAAAAATAAAGCTATAGCTGTTACGCCAATCCATTCTAGCAGACTCATATTTTACTCCTGTACTGTTTACTTGAGTACCCTAACGCTGCGAACACGGGCCGGAAAGACGCGCAGCGTCTTGAAGGTCCAGCCAGCTTTGCTGGCGTTCGTGATTTGCCTTGTTAAGCGCAATCTAGCACCAATACCGAAGCATTTTGAAGTAAACTATCTAGCTCTTGATTCCACAGGTCCTCGGATCTCATAGCCGCTACCAATTCAGAAAATTTAGTGTCCGATAGCAGATTAGTAGCAGTAGAGGCAGAGTAATCAGAATTAGGCTGGCACTCCTCTAACAGGCCCTCAACCACTTTTACTAATCTATTTCGACTCCGAGTGTCTTTTTGTGAAAGACAGAAGTTAAATCGCTCCCAACTGGTATCAACTAATTCATCTATCTTTTCACCGATTTCGAAACGGCTTAATACCAACCTAGATGAATGGTTTAGATTAGTAACTTCAATTGTACTCATTCCTTTTGGTGTTTTACCTCGAAATCTGTAAAGACGCATTGAAAAATGATCCTTGGGATCTTCCTCATATGGATTTACAATTGGTTCGTTAACCACGTCATGTGTACCTTTCGAACCATTACACTTCTTACAAGAAGGCAATAGATTTTCCCATAGAACCACTTTGTCGGGATTATGGTTTTTGTCTTCAAAATGTTCAACTTCCATGTAATTGCTTTCAGAAGTTAAAGGGCACTCACAATAAGCACACTTACCATAGCTAGAGCGTAATAAAGGTTCCTTAATGTGATTATTGTTCCAAACAGATTTTTTTGAAGCTTTGAATTCATCTGTAAGCTCAACTACTTTTTCAACAGATAAATATCTAGGCTTATCTTCCCTTTCAAGCTTTATCATTATTCACCGCCTCTTATTGAGCCCAGCTCTAGCTTGATCAGTTTTCGCAAATGGTTATTTGGGTGAAGTAAGCTATCTAGCTCTCTAAATGCAGCCTCTGCAGTAGAATAATCATATCCCTCTATTGCTAACTCGAATTTTTTTATTTGCTCATAATATTCTTCAGTTCTAGTGTCCGACATCCCCATAACATCGATCAATATCTCTTCAACTGTCCACCCTTGATACCCGTATTTTGTTCCTTCTAAATTACGGCGAAACACCTTCCCATTATCAGAAGCCAGCGCAATAATTTCATTTGGATTAGCACTTTGTAAAATGTGAGGACTGTGTGTGGCAGTAATAAATTGTGCTTTAGGGAATACTTCAACTAGTATCTTGGCAATTTTACTTTGCCATTCAGGGTGTAAATGCAGCTCCAATTCGTCGATTAAAACAATCCCGTCAAAATCACTAGCATTGATGCAAGGATCTTTAAATCTCAATTCAATATCTTTAATAATCCCGAATATTATTGACAAGCAAGATTTAAAACCTGATGAAAGATACTCATAATAGATTTCTCCATTAGGAGTGTGGATCATTATCTCGTTTGATGAAGCCATAACTCTACTAAAAGAAAACTCTTCATTAAGAAGCGAGAAGCTCTTCTTGGCTAGTTCTAAGTTATTAATTTGCTCTTCAGTAAGTGCGCCTTCGTGAGCAGAATATAAATATCTATTTACAAACCAGTTTTTGACTTCATTTACATTCACGCCTGATATGGCTTCTTGAAATGATGTGTTTGAGTTCTTATCAACATCTTTTCCTACTGCATTTAACGGCTGATATTGAAATGTCCTAGTTACCTTAAGAGAAAGAAGCTTGGGAGAGTATTGATGCAAACCATTAATAGATGAAGGCTTGTTTGGATCAAAGTCAGCTATGGTTATATTAGATTGGGAATCATTTCCATCTATATCAATTATCGCTTTAAAGCTTCCGTGATCTGCAGATACATTCCTTTTTAGAATGTTTGTACGATTGGCGGAAAACGAATGGGCAACACATTCAAGAAGTGTTGTTTTACCAATACCATTCGGACCGCAAATGAAGTTAATTTTTTCATTGAAATCAATCTGAAGCTTCCCTATACCACCAATTCCATTTATTTCTATTGATCTCACTTTCATATTATTTTCCAAATTTCACTCGATGCCGAGTAGATGCGCTTAACAGCTTAGTTTTGGGAATGATTCTCACAATCACTATTCCCACTTTACAGTTTCTTGAAACTTTAATTTAGTCGAAATTTGATATTAAAACAATGACTTATTACAATTTATACAAAGTGGATTTAGGCTTTTCAGGAATGATTCCTAAAACCCTGAGGAAATCACTTGATAACTAGCCATACAAATACTACTATAATGAATAGCTAAATAAAAAAGGATTTTATCTTGAAAGGCACTCCTATCGCAGTTAACCATAATTCAACTAGATTTATTGAGCAATTGAGGTTATTTATAAGATCTCGAAACTTGGCCTATTCCACAGAGAAAACTTATGTTGGGTGGGTTTTGAACTTCATCCGTTTTCATAACAAACGTCATCCCAAGGAAATGGGAACGAAAGATATAGAACAATTTTTAAGTTAT
>JBFFIY010000044.1:0-33433 GCA_041556195.1 Enterobacterales bacterium | reverse complement strand
GCTTCTTCTAGCGTTATTTCTTCTTCAATCTCTACGGGTGCTTCCAGTTCCTCTAGCGTTAACTCTTCTTCAAATTCTATGTCTGCTTCTGTTTCTTCTAGCGTTAACTCTTCTTCAAGCTTTTCTTCTTCAAACTCGATGGGCGCTTCCGCTTCTTCTAGCGTTAGCTCTTCTTCAAGCTTTTCTTCTTCAAACTCGATGGGGGCTTCCGCTTCTTCTAACGTTAGCTCTTCTTCAAGCTTTTCTTCTTCAAACTCGATGGGGGCTTCCGCTTCTTCTAGCGTTAGCTCTTCTTCAAGCATCTCTTCTGCAAATTCGGTGGGAAGAACCTCACCTTCATCAATTTTGACTGCTTCTTCAGGTATATGTTCTTCGCCAACTTCAACGAAATCAGAAAGTTTAATTGTTTCTCCCAAAACTAGTGATTCAGCTTTTGCGCTTAATTGTGATGAAATAGTTAAATCATTATCTCCATTTTTAAAATTTTCTATCAATGTAGGTAATTGTTTAATGACCAATTCAATCAATGCAAATGTTGAATATTCTGGTTTGACTGTACCGGAGATTACTTTATTGAGCAGACTTTCAATTGACCATGCCAGTTCACCAATTGCAGTTGCCCCAACCAGTCTACCGCTACCTTTTAAGGTATGGAAAGAGCGTCGAATTGTTGTAAGAGCATCCTCATCATCCACATTATTTCGCCAGCTTGGAAAAGTCTCTTTCAGGCTTTCCATAACATCTTCAGTTTCTTCGATGAAAATCTCAATGATCTCTTCATCTATCAGCTCATCATCTGAGCCAGCTTGAAAATCAATGGCAGGAGCCAGATCCGATTGCATTTCTCTGGTTTCAGATAAAGCACCCTCTTCTGGGACTTGAGCTTCCGGTTTAGCAAACCCCATTTCTATATTATCTATAGTTTCAACAGTTGGAGTAGTTATCTCTTCAGAACCATCAGCCAAATGTTGCAGCGCATCAAGACTGGCTTGAGCAGCGATTAACACTGTATCAAGACTGTGACTTCCCGCTTTATCAAAGCCCTCAAGGTAATATTCAACACCAGTTAACACATCAGCTAATGAGTCGAGTTGTTGTTGAGGTGGTAACTCATCCCCTGAAGTCATTTTTTGTTCAACATATTGTCGGCAGGAAGCAATCATACGCTCAACTTGAGGCTGGTTTAATAAGCGAAATCCGCCTTCAGCATCTCCTAACCAGGTTGGTACATCTTCAACAGCTGTTTTATCGCCACCACTTGCCATAAAATCAACAATAGCATCTTGAGATTTTTGTAAATTGATTCGCGCTTCTCTAACAAATTGATACTGAGCGTCAAGATACTCATGATCTTTTGTTCTGGCTTCGGCATCTTCTATGGTGGTATCTTCAGAACTGGCAGAAAGATCGGCTAAACTAGCCTCAATTTGCAAAATTGCATCTGCAATATCCATTACAATGCTTTCTTCAGTTTTATCTCCTGAGTCGTGTCTTTGTTGTAATAAAGTTATTTGCCCAAATAAACTTTGATATGGGCCTGTTAAACCCATTAAAACCAGAGTGTCAGCAACTTGTTTTAATTGCGGTAATAACTCAAACAATTCATCAGAATTATCAGCGTCTCCACGTACCAGAATATCGATAGAATCTTTAATGTTATAAATATTTTCTTTAAGCGCTTCTGCAGCCGCAGACATTGCTTCATCACCGGCACTTATAAAAGCGATCTCACTTGTTCCCTGATCTGTCAGCTCATTTTTCTTAAACGTATTTAGAATTATTTCAATACGATCATTCGAAAAATCATTGGCTTTGATAGCATCAATAAGGGCAGTAATAAAATCTGGGGAAACCTGATCATCCAGAGCCGACTTACCCTGGTCTGCTAAACGTTTTAATTGCTTATCAATCTTACCGAGCAAAATTTTGGCTGATTTTTCTTTATAGTTTCCTTTGTGTCTTAAAGATGCCGCAAAACCATCTGCAATCCACCATAGTTGAGCTACAGAAAATCCGTAACAGAGTGCCTCCAATCTTTCTAATACTTTATGGATCCTTTGAATACTTTCATTAACTTTTTGTTGCTTGATAACACCTAATAAGCCGATTTGAAAATGATGCCTGAGCTTCTTCGCTAAGGATATGAATTCCTCATTCGTTTCGGGCATGTCAAAAACAATTTTAGGCTGAGGTGGCTTTATGCTTGAAAAATCTATTTCTCCATCAAATTCAAGCAACTCAAGATCACGAATACTTCTCAATTGGTTAATGATTGGAACAAGTAAATTCGTACTGTCTCTTTGCCCCGAATGTACTTTCTGAAGGTACAAATTAAGCTGAATAATACCGCTCATTAATGCTTCAAAAGCATCATTGTCAGGTTCAATATCTTTAGATTGCAATCCATCTGCAAATGATTCCAATTCGCTGGCTAAAGAAATAGCTCCTGGAAAACCCAGTATTTGCAAAGTTCCAAGAACCTGGTGTAAACCATTCACACAGATCTGCATCTGTTTGTCATCAGGAGCTTCGACAAAAGCTTCAAGAGCTTGTCTGGATTGGTTTAATGTTTTCGTGACTTCTTCACGAACCCAACCTAAGGCAACCTGGTCATTATTTGCGGCCATAATTACTCCGTAAATTGTCAGTTTGGCTTCCTAGTTTTTTAAATGCTAAACAAGTTGGATGCGAGATCCTTGTCATCTCATCATTGCTCCAATTCATCGCTTCGCCAGGTGCCAACACCAACAAGCCTCCAGTTGTCAATCGTCTGACCAATTGGTCAAGAATCTCGTTTCTTCTCTGGGGCTGAAAATAAATCAAAACGTTTTGACAATACACAATGTTATAAATTTGTACCGGTGATTGTTCAAGCTCTCCAAAATTTCCCTGAACAAAACAAACTCGCTCCTTGATCTTATCGACAATTTTTGAATAGTTACTCCCATCATTAACAAAATATTGTGTACGAAAATGTTTTGGGATCTGGTTTGTTCTGGAGCTTGGAAATCTCCCCTCTTTAGCTGTAGCCAGTGAGGGATAGCTGATATCTGTTCCTGTGACCCCAAAATAAAAAGGTGTCTCACTGGTATCAGTCAAATATTGTAACTGCATTGCCAAACTATATACTTCTTCACCAGTCGAACAGCCAACACTCCAAACTTGTATCATGTTTGTCACCTGACCACGTTTGGCTAGAACATCTCTAACTGCAACACTTCTAGCAGATAATCGTTTTTCGGTGTCTTTTACTATTAACTTTTTCGCAAAATCTTTAACTAATTCCATGGCATCTTTATCACGAAAAAAGCGCGTCTCATGAACGGTAAGCAAATCAACCAATGTTGCCCACTCAGCTTCTTCTTCGCCACCTACCACTAAACTCGCGAAGTATTCACCATAATTCATATAATTGCGGACGCGAATTCGGTTAGTGAGTTGAGTCAGTAAAAATGTTTTACGATTCAACGGTAGCCATAAACCAGTTCGATCTTCTATTAACCGTTGCCAGAGCAAAAATGCTGACTCTGGCATATCTTGAAAGCTCATGTTATGAGAAGGTGCAACGGTAAAGAACTAACGCCCTGAATTTATTAATATTCAGCAGTACTAACACCATCTTCACCTTCAAATGATTCTTCTTCAGAGATTTCATCTTCTTCATCTTCAGGCAACTTGAAATCTTGAACGTTCTTACCCAAATCATCTGCCAACTCAGCAAGATTACCAATCGAAACCGCTGTAGCCTGTGTTCCAGCCAGTGTCTGGTTAGTAATTTCCTGAATGACATTCATCGTATTTGAAACATGCCCAGCCGAAGCTGCTTGCTGCCGTGCCGCGTTTGAAATGTTCTGAATCAAGTCAGCCAAATCTCGAGATACATTCTCAATCTCATCTAGTGCAACACCAGACTCCTGGGCAAGTTGTGCTCCACGCACCACTTCCGCAGTACTACTTTCCATTGATATAACCGCTTCGTTAGTATCTGATTGAATCGTTTTTACAAGTGCAGCAATCTGTTTGGTCGCATTACCTGAACGTTCTGCAAGTCGTTGAACTTCATCCGCTACCACCGCGAAACCACGACCAGCGTCACCAGCCATCGATGCCTGAATAGCGGCGTTCAATGCCAGAATGTTAGTTTGGTCTGAGATGTCGTTAATCAGTGCAACGATATCTCCAATTTCTTGAGAACTTTCACCCAGTCTTTTGATTCGTTTAGAGGTTTCTTGAATTTGCTCACGAATGGTATCCATACCATTGATGGTAGCTTTTACCACACTGGAACCTTTGTGAGCGATTTCCACCGATTTATCTGCCACCTGGGCTGATTCAGAGGCGTTGCCTGATACTTGCTCAATGGAGACTGCCATTTCGTTAATCGCGGCACTTGCACCAGCAATTTCCTGTGCCTGATTTTTGGATGCCTGGGCTAACTCTGATGCTGTATTACGAGTTTCATCAGCAGAGGAACCCACTCGAACAACCGTTTGCTTAATCGTATCAACTAATGATCGAAGTTGGTCAATGGTGAAATTCATCGCATCGGCGATAGCACCTGTGAAATCCTCCGTTACTGTCACATCAACAGTTAAGTCACCGTCAGCTAAACCTTCCATCTCATCAAGCAGTCGAATAATCGCTTCCTGGTTCCTTTTGTTCTGGTTACTTTCACGATTTCTGGCACTTTCAGCAGCAGCAGCTCGTTTTTTGTCTGCGTTGCGTTGCTGTATATACATAATGAATAGAAATACTGCGACCAGGGCTAAGAATGCGCCTGAAACCAAAAGATTCCCTAATTTTCTGCTACCAGGAAAAGCGATAAATGCGGACTCTAATTTAGCTGAGTTATCAAGCAATATTGTTGCGTTAGAGAAAATTCGTTGGTTGGCATCATGTACTTTAAATAGAATATCTGTACTACTAATGATACGAGCAACATCTTCTTTCACACCAGTATAAATAGTAGAGATTTCTTCCAGTGCCTCACGTGCTTCTGCATCTCTTACCGCTGTAATACTCATCATCACATCACCATTAAGCATTCCCACAAGTACCTGACCGAAAACATCAACGTCTCGGCCAAAACTTTCTGCTACTTCTTTGGCGTTATCACCACCAACAAGTACTTTTTGCAGACTTCTTACGATTCTTTCTGCAAATAGTGATTGTCTGGTAGCCAGATGAATCAATTCTCTTGAGGCATTTTTTTCGATGAGAATATCAACAACATCTCCATATTGACGTTGTAACTGGGGAATAGTTGCTGATAAGTCTTCGGCAACTTCTCGTAAACTTAAAACAGTATCTTTAGAGCTTAAAATAATATCAGCAGATGCTCCAACTGTATTCCAGACAGCTTTTGTATCATCAATTTCGTTGGCTTCTATCTCAGCTGGAGCTGGTTCTAAACCTTTATTATCGCCGTTAGCCACTTTGTTGAAATTTCTTTCAAACATGGTTCTACTCTCAGCCAGTTTTCTGAAAGCATCTTTGTTACCCTTTGATGCTTCAGAGGCGGAGGAAGCGATTTGCTGGGAGATAACTTTTAAATCGCCGGATAGCCGGACCCGCTCTTTGTCGAAGGTATCCTGATAAATACCGTAGCCGAAGTTACTCGCCATTAATACAAATGCCGATATCATAAGGGTTCTGGTTAATGAACCTGCTTTAATTTCGGATTCACCTTGGGATTTGTTAGTTGCTGCACTCATTTCCTGGCTTCCTGATGATTCATGTTATTGTTAAGTTAGTTCATTGCTTATTTGCAAGAACTTGTTTGCATAAGCTTAATTGTGTTTGTACTTGCCTTGTGTTTCTATTTAACTTGTACCTGTTTAGCTAGCGACGTTTAAAAATGATGTATCTTCAGCAAGAGCATACAGACTAAAAATAGTCCATGTCTGTTCATTACGACTAAATGCACCTTTTATAAAGGGTTTTACTGCTTCTTCAGGCTCGGAAATTTCACCGAGTCTTTCAAAATCTTCAAAATGTTGCAATCCGAGGACATCATCTACTGTGATGCTGCTTACTAACTCATCTTTTTGTATGACTAATAAGCGTTGCCCCCTACTTTTATTGGGTTCGTGAAACAGGAAGTCATTTAGATCCATGATAGGGAGTAGTGTACCTCGAACATTCGCAACACCTTTCACCCAACTTTTAGCGCCAGGCACGCGAGTAGATTCTGGCATGTGGAGAATTTCTGCAACTTCATCCAGAGGCGCCAGATATTGTTTTCCACCAAGCAGAAAGCCAACCCCCGACCAGTAGGTGGCTTTTTCTTTCAGATTAGGAAGAGGAAAAGCATTCTTCCTACATTGCAGATCTAACTGTTGTAGTATTTGGTAGGCTGAAGATTGCTGTTTCTTGCTCATAATTTCTTCTTGATCATAGATAAAGGCTCATAAATATTTAGTCTACTTATACTTCCAGCTCATCCTTCCTGCTTATTTCTTCCAGCTTATCCTTCCAAAAGCTCTTGAATGGTAGCTATCAATTTTGACTCTTCTACAGGTTTAGTAAGAAAGCTCTTAGCACCCTGCCTCATACCCCAAATTCGGTCTGTTTCTTGATCTTTGGTGGTAATGATAATGACTGGAATATGAGCAGTCTCTTTCGTTTTAGTCAATTTTCGGGTCGCTTGAAAACCATTCATGCCCGGCATAACAACGTCCATTAGAACCAAATCAGGTAAATGTTTCTTTGCAGCATCTACACCATCAGCACCATTTTCAGCCGATAGCACCTCAAAACCATTTTTTTCCATCATGCTGCCGAGCAGTTGTGTCTCTGTTGGAGAATCGTCGATAATTAATATTTTTGTCATTACATTAAACTCGCAATAAGCGCCAAACTATGAATTTGACTTTAACTTGATTTAACTGAAATTAATTCTGGCGAGAAGCCTGAATTATTTCCATATGTCCACTAATAGCTCCTAATAGTTCATCTCGACTAAAAGGTTTGGTCAAATATTGATCTGAACCTACAATTCGCCCCTTTGCTCTGTCAAATAAACCATCTTTACTCGACAACATAATAACTGGCGTCTGTTGAAAAGCCTTATTTCTTTTAATTAAAGCACAGGTTTGATAACCATCTAGTCGTGGCATCATAATATCAACAAAAATTATATCTGGGTGTTGATCTGCAATTTTACCTAGTGCATCAAACCCATCAAGAGCAGTAACAACCTCGCAGCCGACCTTTTTTAGCAAAGTCTCAGCTGTACGACGGATCGTTTTACTGTCATCAACAATCATGGCCTTGAGGCCTTCAAACATCTTCTCCATACAGGTTCCCTAAAAATTGATTCCCAGATTTAATGAACTGGCCTTCAATGATAGAATAATGGCTCGTCTTAGATCTCGGACAGCTGTCAATTCTGATAAAGACAAGTTGTACCATAGATTTTGAAGCGATCCAATACACATTATTTTACTTATTTCATTTATAGTAGCGTAGGTTAGCTCAATAAGCTCATGTAATATCAACAAAATCTAAGCCGCTAATATGAAATTATTTAGTTATAGATAAGTTTAACAGGTTGTCTTAACCTGTACCTATAAACCGAATAAACTAAGTATGGCTTATAAATTTTAATTTTTTAATTTTTTAATTTTTTCTTATACGGAAGCATAAAATGACTATAAAGATTGCATTTGTCATGGATCCAATGGCACAACTGAAGCCTGCCAAAGATAGCACTTTAGCGATGGCTGAAGAAGCACAAAAAAGAGGTTGGCAGTGTTATTTTATGAAAATCAATGACTTATACTTAAAAAACAATCAAGTTTATGGAGCATGCCAGGGCTTCACTCTGGATTTAACAAAGGTAGATTGGTATCAATTAGAAGATAGCATTGAAGTCATTCTTGCAGATTTTGATTTGGTTATGATGCGTAAAGAGCCTCCTTTTAATATGAATTTTATCTATGCGACCTATTTATTAGAGTTAGCAGAGAGCCGAGGCGCTAAAGTGCTCAATTCACCACGAGCAATTCGTGATGCTAATGAGAAATTATTTACCCAGCAATTTCCTCAATGCACAGCGCCAACTTTGGTATGCTCCAGAACAAATGAGCTAAAAAAATTTTTAGAGGAACATCAGGACATTATTCTAAAACCACTGGATGGCATGGGCGGAAGTTCTATTTTTCGCGTAAAGCAGGACGATCCCAATGTGAATGTTATTATTGAAACTCTTACTGAATTAGAGACTGTGCCCACTATGGCACAACGTTTTATACCCCAAATTTCACAGGGTGATAAAAGGATCTTAATGATTAATGGCGAACCCGTTCCTTTTGCTCTTGCCAGAGTACCGGCAAAAGGAGAAACCAGGGGCAACCTGGCTGCAGGTGGCACAGGCCATGTTCAACCTCTTTCTGAAAAAGACTTATGGATTGCCAATGAAGTTGGTCCAACTCTTAAAGAAAAAGGGCTTATATTCGTTGGGTTAGATGTTATTGGAGAGTCTCTAACCGAAATTAATGTTACCTGCCCTACCTGTATCAGAGAAATTAGCGCAGGTAGTGGTATTGATATAACAGGGCAGTTGTTTGATGTACTGGAAAATCTGGTTTAAAGAAGTGTTTAGCATGCAGAAGCTATCTATCCTATCAACAATAAAGTTATCTGGCCTATCAATAATTATAGCTTTTGTCATTGGGCTAAGTAGCTGCTCTAAAACGCATTTAGAACCTTATAATATGCGGATCATGGCCTTTGGAACCTGGGTCGATATTAGCCTTTATGTAGATGGAACAGTCGATAAGGAGCAATTACAACAACAATTAGAGTCATCTTTACAAAGCATGCATAAAAAATGGCACGCCTGGCGTCCTGGCGAGCTATCTCGCATCAATCAGGCATTTGCTAAAGGTCAAAGTATCAATGTTGATCCGCAAATGCGAGGGTTACTGCAACTTTCTCAGAGACTGGAGAAGGCCAGCCAGGGGCTTTTTAATCCAGCTATTGGTCAACTGCTTAAGTTGTGGGGGTTTCAGAGAGATGATCCTTTTAATGTGAATGCTCTACCTTCACAACAGGACATTGACAGGCTTTTGGAAAATCCCGCTTCTACTATACATATTCAGTTCAATGAAGAGGAAATATCTTCAACTAATTCTTTAGTAGCAATGGATTTTGGTGGTTTTGGCAAAGGTTTTGGTATTGATTTATTAATTGAACAACTTAAAGCACAAGGTATTGAACATGCGCTGATTAATGCTGGAGGTGATTTAAGAGCCATAGGCAAGGCAGGAAATCGCTTCTGGAGGATCGGTATTCGTGATCCCTTTGACGACTCAACGCTGGCTACATTGCAGCTAAGACAAGATACCAGTGTTTTTACTTCGGGTAATTATGAGCGGGGATATGTAATTGATGGAAAGAAATATCACCATATTATCAACCCAATTAGTGGCTACCCAGCTCAAGGCATCGCGTCGGCCACAGTGATTGGCGTGAATGGCGTCTGGTCAGATGCAGCAGCAACGGCTATGCTGTTAGCAGGTACAGACAAAGCATTTGAAATTGCCCGGAATATGGGAGTGCAACATCTATTATTGATTACTGATGACGGGCAACTCCACCTTGATGCTGCTATGCTGAAGTTATTAGAGTTTACTCGGCCACAGGAAGGAAAACTCCACTTTCATAAATTTACAGAACCTGGATCCAATCTCGAAAGCAAATTAACTGGAACAAAGCATGGTAGTAACAGCTGAAACACCCAGAATCCACATATCAACGACAGACAGATTTAGTTTTACGCTGTTTTTAGCGATTTGCTTTCATATGTTGGTCATTCTTGGCATAGGGTTTGTTGCGCCTCAGCCTCCCGAGACCGAACATAGAGTGCTTAATGTGGTATTAGCCACTTCTCAATCGAAAGATGCGCCAGAAAAGGCTGATTTTATCGGACAAGCTAATCAACAAGGCGGTGGAGAAAAACTGGTCCAAGAATCATCATCATCTGCTATCTCACCTCTACCATCACAGATTATCGCTCCGGTGCCAACTCATGTAGAACAAAAAGATTCGGTTGAAGTTGCCGAAAAATCACTACTGCTCTCAGCATCGAGTGTTAAAAAAATCGTTCAAGCAAAGCCCGAACCTCAAGAAAAAAAACAAGATCACCTTCCACCTACTCAATCTACCTCATTAAGAGCTCAGGCTATTGCCAGCCTACAGGCTGATTTAGATAATGCCCGGCAGGCAGAATCAAAAAGAAAACGCCGGAGAACTGTTTCCGCAGCGATTCATCAAACTTCAGATGCTCTCTATTTGAATACATGGCAAAGAAAAATTGAACGTATTGGCAATCTTAATTACCCCGCCAAAGCTCGTCTTGAAAAAATACATGGAAGTTTGAAAATGAAAATCGGTATCAATCAAGACGGTTCTTTAGAACATGTGGAGTTGCTGGCTTCTTCGGGTTTTAAAATTTTGGACGATGCGGCTATCAGAATAGTCTATCTCGCAGCTCCTTATTCACCTTTGCCACCTGAAATTCGCCGGGACACGGATATTCTGGAAATTATCCGTGTCTGGCAATTTCTACCGGGAAATAGACTTTCTACCCATTAGTTTCTTTAGAAATTTGGGAAACAATGTCAGGATTGATGAAGGTTACTAATTACGGATACTAGCTAATAAAAACACTATGAACAAACAAGAACTCATTCATTCTCGACGATTATCGGTAAACCGGTTGAAGAGCGAACTGGTTAATTTGACGTTGATTGTGTGCAGTCTTGTTGCAATACCCACATTAGCAGGTTCACTGTATCGAATTAAAGATATTGGTATTTTACCTGTAATGTATGCGCATGTAATTATTGTAATGGCACTAATTACAGTCACCCTGGCACGCAAAAAAATACCCTATATTTTTCGTTCAAGCTCTATTTTAATCACTATGCTTGTTGTTGGTGCTATAGGAGTTTGGAAGTTTGGACTGTCTGGAAATGGCATCCTTTTTTTATTAGCTGCCGTTATTTTGGCAAGTATTCTGTTTGGTAAAAAAATAGGGGCTGGCGTTTTTTTGATATCAATAATCTTGATTATTACCCATGTGTGGTTATTAACAAATAGTAAAATCAGCTATCCCATCAATCCAACTGAATATAATTATGCCTTATCTTCCTGGATATTAAAGATATTTAGCTTTTCCTTTATTGCCATTACTTTATTGATGCTTCTTGGAAGGTTTCATACATTCCTGTTTGAAATGGTCGAAAACCTTGAACAACACGTCAAGGAAAAAACCAGAGAGTCCAGGCGTGCTAATCAGGCCAAATCAGAATTTCTTGCTAATATGTCGCATGAAATTCGTACTCCCATGAACGGAGTGCTGGGAATGCTGAAATTACTTACCGATACAGAATTGACTGATGAACAACGCCACAAAGTCAATTTAGCAAATTCAAATGCAGTCTCATTGCTTAGCCTTATTAACGATATACTCGACTTTTCCAAAATAGAAGCTGGAAAAATCGACCTGGAGTTTGGTGATTTCAACCTGAACACAATGCTTGGGGAGATAGTGGAAACAATGGCTCTACAGGCACAGGAAAAGGAATTAGAAATTGTACTGGATGTTAGCAACATTGAAAACCCGGTGGTCAAAGGTGATTCTAATCGGTTACGCCAAATACTGATTAATTTAATGGGTAATGCGATCAAATTTACTCATCAGGGCGAAGTGGTCGTGCGAGCCAGTTTAACACCGGCAGCAGGCAATCAACTTAAGCTCAGTTGCTCAGTTCAGGATACTGGAATTGGTATTTCGCAAAAGGGTATCGAGTCTATTTTTGAAGCCTTTGCCCAAGAGGATGCCTCTACCACCCGAGAATATGGTGGTACTGGGCTAGGGTTATCTATAAGTAAAAAAATGTGTGAGTTAATGGGAGGAAAGTTAACCGTTAATAGCGAGCTAGGTAAAGGCAGTCTCTTTAATATTGACCTATTACTATTACCAGCCGATAAATCCCTACAAGCACCTGATATTCCTGATATGAACTCACAGCATATTCTGCTAGTTGATGATAATGCAAGCAACCTTAACATGTTGCGTGTTCAACTGGAAAAGTGGGGAGCTACGGTATCTCAAGCTGATAATGCTGAACAGGCACTTGCTCTATGTGAAAAGCAAGTATGTCAAACCGGAAAGTCTTTTTTTGACGCTGCTTTTTTGGATGCTCAAATGCCAGGCATAGATGGTGTGCAACTGGCCCAGAAGTTAAAAGCAGATAGCCGTTTTAATTCGATGAAATTAATATTGATGACCTTATTATCTGAGCAACAATTATCTCAGCAACAATCCACTCAATATTTTATCAACCAGGACACCATACATCGTTTAGTAAAACCCATAATGACTTTAGAGCTGCTCAATACATTGGCTGTTATCATGAAGTCAGATGATGAAACTCAACCCCCATTATCGGTGATGCCCATGACACAAAAACCAGCAACGACCACCAACCAGGCTGTTTTTTTAGAAAAAAACCAACTTGATAACCTGTGTTGGCCGGAAGATGTCCGTTTATTATTGGTGGAAGACATTTACGTTAACCAACAAGTGGCACTAGGCATGTTAGAAACTTTTGGTTTGAAGGCAGATGTTGCGAATAATGGTAGTGAAGCTATTCAAGCTCTTAAGAATGCTGGCTCGATAAATCCATATCATTTGGTGCTAATGGACTGTCAAATGCCCGTAATGGACGGTTATGAAGCAAGTCGAAAGATTCGAGCAGGTGAAGCAGGGACCTGTAATAAATCCATTACTATTATCGCCATGACCGCCAATGCCATGAAAGGTGATAAAAGCAAATGTCTGGATGCTGGCATGGATGACTATATAGCCAAACCTATTGATGTCTACTTATTTCTAGATAAACTACAACTTTGGCTGCAGCCAGTAAAATCCATTAACTCTGAAACTGAAACTACTCAAAACATAGAAAAAACTGCTCCAGCTTTCGATGAAAATAAGAAAATTGATGATTCAAAACAATCTATCATCTGGGATAAAGATGACGCCATGAAAAGAGTTTTGGGCAAAGAAAAACTTCTTTATGTCCTAATCAACTCATTTCTTGAAGAAATGCCGAGCCGCATCATCCAGATGCAACTGGCCGTTGACAATAAAGATCCAGAACAAGTTCGCCATTTAGCACACATCATAAAAGGCGTTTCTGGTAACCTTAGCGGTATGGAGTTACAACAAAAAGCCCTTGAAATAGAAATTTTTGCAAAAGCTAATGATATAGAGAGCTATAAAAATTTGTGGCCTGAATTAAAAAATTCGTACGAACAACTCACTAGCTTGTTTAAAACGGTTAAGACAAACTTTTCCTGAACAAAAAATACTATTGCCCTGGGCTAGAAAATATTAAACGTTGAAAACTCCGTTAAATAACAACTTCGCTTAAATCTGTACTACACCTGAAAAATATCCTGTCTACCGATGAAGTTGTTTACATATTCCTGCGATACTGCCCGCCTACCTGATAAAGTGTTTTTGATAATGTTCCCAAAGAACAATATTTTGTTGCTTCCATCAACACTTCAAAGATGTTGTCATTATTAAATGACGCTTCTTGAATAGCTTTTGCTTGTTGGGCGATTTGCTCGGGGTAAGCATCGATCAACTTGTGTAGCATTTCGATTTGATAAACTTTCTCTTCTTCTGTTGAACGGATCACTTCAGATGGAATGACTGTTGGAGAACCCTCGGAAGAAAGAAAAGTGTTTACACCAATAATGGGATATTCCCCAGTGTGTTTTAACATTTCGTAATGCATCGATTCTTCTTGAATTTTTGACCGTTGGTACATGGTTTCCATGGCACCTAAAACACCTCCACGTTCACTTATTCTTTCAAATTCAGTCAGTACTGCTTCTTCTACCAAATCGGTCAGTTCTTCAATGATAAAAGAGCCTTGCAGTGGGTTTTGGTTTTGGGCAAGACCCAGCTCTCGATTAATAATGAGCTGAATAGCCATTGCACGCCTTACAGAGGCTTCAGTCGGCGTGGTGATGGCTTCATCATAGGCATTAGTATGCAGGGAGTTACAGTTATCATAAATCGCATATAATGCTTGTAAGGTAGTGCGGATATCGTTGAAATCAATTTCCTGAGCATGGAGAGAACGTCCAGAGGTTTGAATATGATATTTAAGCATTTGTGAACGTGAATTAGCCTTGTATTTGTGCTTTAGAGCCTTGGCCCAGATCCTTCTGGCAACTCGGCCAATTACTGCGTATTCGGGATCTACTCCGTTGGAAAAAAAGAAGGAAAAATTAGGAGCAAACTTATTAATATCCAGACCGCGAGATAAATAATATTCAACGAAAGTAAAACCATTAGAAAGTGTCAAAGCTAATTGAGTAATCGGATTCGCTCCGGCTTCGGCGATATGATAGCCAGAAATGGATACCGAATAAAAATTTCGAATATTATTGTCGATAAAATAAGCCTGCACATCACCCATTAATCGAAGCGCAAATTCTGTGGAAAAAATACAGGTGTTTTGAGCCTGATCTTCTTTTAAAATATCGGCCTGTACGGTACCACGAACTTTTACTATGGTTTCAGTTTTTATTTTCTGATAAATATTTGCAGGTAAAACTTGATCACCACTGACACCTAATAACATTAAACCTAGTCCATCATTGCCTTCTGGAATTTCTCCTTGATAAATCGGTACCGGCAGATTTTTTGCGGCATAGAGTTCAGCAATTTTTTGTTTAATCTCGGTTTCCAGATTATTTTCACGAATATAAATTTCACATTCCTGATCGATAGCTGCATTCATAAAAAAACCGACTAAAATCGGAGCCGGGCCATTAATTGTCATCGAAACAGAAGTTGTGGGATCGGTTAGACGAAAACCGGAATAGAGCTTTTTGGCATCATCCAGACAACAAACAGAAACACCTGCATTTCCGATTTTTCCATAGATATCCGGTCGATAATCGGGATCATCTCCATAGAGAGTCACTGAATCAAAAGCGGTGGATAAACGTGCCGCTGGCATGCCTTTTGATACATAATGAAAACGACGGTTTGTACGTTCAGGACCACCTTCTCCAGCAAACATTCTGGTGGGATCTTCTCCCTCTCTTTTAAAAGGAAAAACGCCTGCAGTATAGGGAAATTGTCCTGGATAATTTTCTTGTAATTTCCATTTCAGGCGATCACCCCAACCCTTGAATTTAGGTACAGATATTTTAGGAATAGCCTGTTCTGATAATGATTTGGTATAAGTGTTAACTTTGATCTCTTTATCGCGTACCTTATAAATAAATACGTCGTCCTGATAACGTTTAACTTCCTCGTCCCATTCTTGCATCAGTTTGCTATTTTCACGATCAAACTTAAGTTCGGCATTATCTAAAAGTGTTATTAGAGAGGAAGAGAGTGTTTGGTCTTTTTCCGGTTCGCTATCATCGACATGAAGCAACTCAGAAATAATTTGTTTAATACCTTGAATTTTCTGCGCCTGGTCAGCTTGTTGCTCTACCCATTCATCATAAGCACGGTTGCTCTCTGCAATTTCTGCTAAATAACGTGTACGCTTAGGTGGAATAATAAAAATCTTTTCAGACTCTTCTAAACTAAATTTAAAAGTTGATTGAAAATCTGATTGATTTTCATCATGCAACAACTGCATTAACTTAATGTATAAATTGTTCATACCAGGATCATTAAACTGGCTGGCAATAGTACCGTACACTGGCATGCTATTAGTGGGTTCATCAAAGCGGGTATGATTACGCTGATACTGTTTTTGTACATCACGTAGCGCATCAGCGGCACCACGTTTATCAAATTTATTGATGGCAATTAGATCGGCAAAATCCAACATGTCAATTTTTTCCAGCTGTGTAGCCGCACCATATTCAGGGGTCATGACATATAAGGAAACATCAGAATGTTCTTCAATTTCAGTATCCGACTGCCCTATGCCAGAGGTTTCTAAAATCACTAAATCAAAACCAGCTGCTTTTACGACATTTACCGCATCCTGTACATAGGGAGATAGAGCCAGATTAGATTGGCGAGTAGCCAGTGAGCGCATATAGACACGGTCATGATCAATAGCGTTCATACGGATCCTGTCGCCTAAGAGAGCACCGCCCGTTTTGCGTTTGGATGGATCGACTGAAATAATGGCCATAGTTTTATCATCAAAATCTAATAAAAACCTTCTAACCAACTCATCTACCAATGATGATTTACCCGCACCACCTGTTCCTGTGATCCCCAAAACTGTGGCTTTTGATTGGCTTGCAGCCTCTCGAACAGCATCAAGAATAGCCAGATTATCATTCGCATAGTTTTCTGCGGCAGATATCAGGCGTCCAATTTCACGAGGCTGATTAGTTTTAGGTAGCTGTTTTGCTGCTTGTTGTCCTGTAGCAAAATCTGATTTTTCAATCAAATCGTTGATCATGCCCTGAAGTCCCATCTCACGGCCATCATCAGGAGTATAAATACGGCAAACGCCATGAGCATGCAGCTCTTCAATTTCATCTGGCAGAATCACACCACCGCCACCAGCAAACACTCGAATGTGACCACAACCATTTTCTTTAAGCAAATCAACCATATATTTTAGATATTCAACATGTCCACCCTGATAGGAGGTCATAGCAATGGCCTGAACGTCTTCTTGAATCGCACAATTAACCACTTCTTGTACACTACGGTTATGGCCTAAGTGGATCACTTCACAACCACTGGCCTGAATGATACGACGCATGATATTAATCGCAGCATCATGCCCATCAAATAATGAGGCAGCAGTGACAATACGAACTTTATGTTTGGTTTGATAAGGCTTTACTTCAGACATTAAACACCTGCAGATCAATCTGACTGGACAAGAGAGATAATCCTAAAATAATTAGTTGAACGCGGAAAAGATGTGTAATCCATTGGTGTACATAGGAAATTTAAAAACACCATATTCACCTTATTGGTGAGTTGCGTGTTTTTAAGTTTTCCATGTGCGCCAAGGGGTTGCGCAGACTTTCGTTATTCAACTGATTATTTTAGGATAATATAGCCGCGCATTATATCAAACAAATGGGCATGACAGAAATAGTGACTTTAATATAGGATTTACAGCAAACGGGATAATAACTGGACTCTAACTCACTTTTCTTCGCTATGAGACAAAATAGCGGACAAACTGATAGGGGAAAAATTGGAGTTTTTTTGATCAGGAGATAACGGATAAAGATATAACGGTAAAGGATCACACAATGTCTAGAGTATTTTTCATCCACAGCTGTGCCTCTTCAACAGTACCGAATAGTGCATGTTTTATATCTTTCATCCAGGCTTCTTCAATAAAAAATGATTGGGATGTTTTTTTGCTTTGAGAAACCAGAGAGAAAGCCATAAAATTTGACATCTGTTGTTTCGCATATTTGTAGATCATAGGGTTTATAGAGCTATAAATTTACTTAAAGTACCCCATAAATCTGGATACATGGCTTTAATCTGTTTAGCATTTGCCATTTCCATATCTTGATATTCAAATCCTGGTACAACGACTTCACTAATAAGTCCAAATTCACCATCCTGCAATTCAGAGGCTTTCCAACAACCACCCTCTACCAGTAATTGTAATTTTTGCCCGTTTTCAATATCAGTTCCCAGGATTGTTTGTTGCAGTTTACCATCTGGATGGATGACATAATAACAAATAGGTGCTCCCCCATGATAAAAATGAAGAATATCGGAGGTATTTTTATGTAAACGTCCTATCGGAGAGAGATCTGTCAACATATAGTAAATGGAAGAAGCGATTTTTCGGCTATTTGTACCCTCAGCTACATTTATTTTAATTTGGGATCCATATGTCCGTCGAAAATAACCTCCTTCAATATGTGGTTCCAATTTTAATTGTTCTATTAATTGCTCTTTTTTCATACATGGCAATGTTCTTTAGCTTGATGTTATAAAACTTTCAATTTCATTAAAATAACATGCCTCTGCATATAACTCATAAGAAAAGCAAATTTCTCGATGTGTCTTTAAACTGTTAGGCATTTTGCAGGCATATTCAAGATATCTGAGTTAAGTACATAGGCATGTAAAATAATAACACTAAATGTACTTGAGAATACTGATTTGGAAAGAGCATTCCCCAGAAATTCTTACATCCTGTTTTTACAGGTTATTTTATTATGCGATGTTATCAATATAAAATTAGTCGATATTATCCAACAAAATGACTCAATTAAATCTACAGACAATACTGTATACTATCAAGATTATTTATAGACACCTCCATAATAAGTATGCCTCAAAACCAATCTCGTGCCATTTTGTTTGCAGATATTGCAGGGAGTTCCACTCTATATACTTCGCTCGGTAATCAACAGGCTAAAATTCTTATAGATAAGGCCATTAATCAAATGATTCAATTGAGCGAGAAAAGTAATGGCATATTAATCAAAACCATTGGTGATGAGATCATGGTTCGATTCGATTCTACTATTGATGCGGTCATGGCAGCACGATCCATCCAGCAAGCTTTTGCTACAGAAACCTTATCAATGAAAATAGGTTTAAGTTTTGGCCCTACTTTGTTGGATAAAGGGGACATTTTTGGAGATACAGTGAATGCAGCGGCTTATATCGTTAATATTGCTCGGGCTGAACAAATACTTTTGAGTAGTTCGGTGTTTGAGACTTTGTCGGCTACCCTTGCCAGTGACTGTCATGTTTTTGACCATATACAAATAAAGGGTCAATCACATGAGACAGTTATATATCGCCTGGATTGGGAAAAGGAAGTATTCCAGCCCAATGCGACTAAATTGCTATCCGCCGCTATGGTTAACAGGCTGGAGAAAATGCAACCCCTCTCTCTTCAGTTTAAAGGTAAAGATATAGCCATTAACACCAAACAAACTCCCTTCCATATTGGACGTAATGCAGATGATGTCAATCTTTGTATTGATTCAAGCCAGGTATCCCGAAAACACTGTCATGTCACCTATCGCCACGGAAAATATGTGCTGGTAGATCATAGCACTAACGGAACCTACGTAAGTAAGCCTAATCACAAAGTTATATACTTGCGCCGTGAAGAATTTCCTCTGCAAGGCGAAGGTACTATAGCTGTTGGACAGCCTCCTGCTGTTGCGGGTAATGATTGTATTAAATTTTTTATTTAAGACAGTCTCCAGTAAACAATTTTTCGTGATATGCTTATTACCAATGTTCCCGGGTTTAAACTAGTTTGGGTATCTATTTTAAAATAAGCCATATTGTTAAAGGATTGTTTTCCATGAAATTATTGTTATCGTTATTGTTATTTTCCCTTTTCAGTTTTTCCGTCTCAGCTGCAGAGCTTTTTCAAGTTACATTGCTACGTGCCTCTCCTGGGAATCTTCCTGAACTTATTGAGAAGGCTAAAAGTTATAAGACGAAGCAAAAAGGACATGTTTCGATTATGCGCCATAGTCAGGGAGATCATTGGGATTTGATGTTACTGGAACCTGCGACGAAGGTACCTACCCAAGCCTTTGATTTTAGTGCATTAGCCGATTTTCAACACAACTTCTTAGCCCGGTCAGAAACCAGTTGGAGTAAAATCAAACCCAAAGCCGAAGTCAGTAAGCTTTTCCATATTGAAATGTTCCACGCAGTGCATGGTAAGGCTAAAGAGTTGCTAAAGCAACGTCATATGGAGAATGCCTATCTCTCAGCCACCCGGCAAACAGCCAATGTTATTTTTGAAACAACTTTTGGTAGCGACGTCGACAGTTTTACTATTGGTTATCATAAAGATCTTCCTACCTTTGCTTCCACGCCTGATTTGCCCAAAGAGATTTTTGAAAAAGCGGCAATCGATGCAGGGTTTGAAAATCGAGCTGCAATCAGTTTTTATCTAAGAGAATTGATTTTAGCTCATCATGACACCTTGGCTTCTCGTGGTGACTAATGTGACCATTTTTTGATCCGGTTACTACTTGTGAATAATTTTGGTCACTAAATATCGGTAAAGTTACCATTAAACCCTTGTCGGAATAACTCATATGCGCGTATTAAAGTTTGGTGGCTCATCGTTAGCTACTGCTCATAAATTTAAACAGGTGGAAAATATTATTAAACACCTGTCTGAGGAGTCTCCTTTGGCTGTAGTTTTATCTGCACCTTATAAAATAACAGATACTCTGGATGAAATGATAACCCTGGCTGCTACGGGTGCGGATTATCATAAACCACTAAATATTTTTACTTCAATTTTTAAAACTATATTTAAAGAATTATTTCAACTATATGATGAATTTGATATCTCACCACTTGAGAAACAATTATTAAAAGAACTTACTGACATCAGGCAAAATCTGACGGGCATTGCTTTATTAAAACAATGTCCTGATAATATTTATGCACAAATTCTAGTGGTAGGAGAAAGGTTGAGTGTTTATGTCATGTCACAAATCTTATCTAGAAATAGTTCAGTTTCTATCATCGATCCCTGCCAATACCTGGTTGCCAGTTCTCATTATCTTGAAGCAAACATTGACTTAAAAGCATCTATTCAAAAGTTTGAAAATTTCTCAAAGGATTCAAACAGAATCTTCTTGATGCCAGGATTTACCGCAGCAAATAAAAGTGGAGAACTTGTTACGCTTGGACGTAATGGCTCAGATTATTCTGCCACCTCCTTAGCAGCTTGTCTGAATGCCGAGAATTGTCAGATCTGGACTGATGTCAATGGTGTTTATAATGTAGATCCTTCTTTAGTCAAAGACGCTCAACTCATTAAACAACTAAGTTACGAAGAAGCCATGGAGCTGTCTTATTTTGGAGCAACAATATTGCACCCAAAAACCATAGGTTCTATTGCACAACATAAGATCCCCTGTTATATAAAAAACACTTCCAATCCTCAGGCAGAAGGTACATTAATATCACAGGTTAACTCAGACAAATCGCAGAGGGTATCTGCGATTTCCAGTTTAAGTAATATGTCGTTATGTAATGTTTCTGGACCGGGAATGAAAGGATTGGTGGGCATGGCCAGCCGTATTTTCGGTGCGATATCCAGAGCAGATATTTCTATCAGTTTGATCACACAATCATCATCTGAATACAGTATCAGTTTTTGTATTTCATCATCTCAATGTAAAGATGCGTTAGTGGCACTTGAAAATGAGTTTGAACTGGAACTGGTTTCTGAGTTATTAGATCCTGTTGAATTTATTCATCAACTTTGTATTGTCTCCCTGATTGGCGATAATATGAAAAAACAGCCTGGAATAGCCGCTAATTTTTTTCAATCTTTAGCACATGCCAGTATCAATATTATTGCCATTGCACAAGGATCATCTGAACGTTCTGTATCTACAGTCATTTCTAAAAATTCTTGTACTAAAGCCTTAGCAGCTTGCCATTATCGGTTTTTCGATCCACGCCAACATATTGAAATCTTTTTAATAGGTAATGGTAATGTGGGTTCTGAACTATTGAATCAAATCAATCAGCAACAAGAATATTTAAATAGTCGTCATATTAATTTAAAGATTTGTGCTATCTCCAATAGTAGACAGCACTGTTTAAATGAAACGGGTTTATCTTTAAATCATTGGAAACAGGAATTGCAGAAATCGTCGCAGTCTTTAACTCTTGATCAGCTGATAAAATCCGCTCATGATTTTACTTTAATTAACCCCGTTGTGGTGGATTGCACCAGTAGTTCTGTAATTGCAAAAAGTTATATTGATTTGATGCAGGCAGGTTTCCATATTGTGACACCTAATAAACTGGCAAATACTGATAGCATTGAATTTTACCAGGCTTTGAGATTGTGCTCTTTGAATTCTAAGCGGCGTTTTTTGTATGATACAAACGTTGGAGCAGGCCTACCAGTTATTGAAAATTTACAGAATTTACTCTCTGCAGGCGATAAGCTCATCCGTTTTCAAGGAATTTTATCGGGTTCAATATCTTTTATTTTCGGATTACTTGATGATGGGACCAGTCTTTCTGATGCAACACAGATAGCTAAGGATAAATGTTTCACTGAACCCGATCCCAGAGATGATCTTTCGGGTGCCGACGTTGCTCGAAAAATACTTATTATTGCCAGAGAAACAGGGTTAGCATTATCCTTTGAAGACATAGAAGTAGAGTCTTTACTACCAGAAGATTTTGATAAATCCGGCTCTGTTGATGAATTTATGCAAAAACTGCCACAAATTAATGAACAAATGGAGCAACGTTTAAAACAAGCACAGTTAGATAATAAACGTTTAAGATACGTAGCAAGTTTGGAGAACAACCAGTGTAAAGTGTCTATTGAAGCTGTTGCAAGTGATCACCCGCTTTATGAAGTTAAAGGAGGTGAAAATGCACTGGCTTTTTATAGTCAATATTATCAGCCCATTCCTTTGGTATTGAGAGGTTATGGAGCAGGTGTTTCAGTGACAGCAGCAGGGGTTTTTGCTGATATTTTAAGAACATTGGGGCTCACTAAAGAAGTTTAATACCTATGCGTACTATCAGGCTCTATCATCCTCAATCAGTCCAGAGCAATTCAGAGGTCTTACTGGAAGATACTGCATTTCATCATGCCGTTCATGTTTTACGTTGTAAGCGTGGCGATCAGCTTGAGCTATTTGATGGCAATGGACAACAGGCACAAGCAGTACTGGCTTCTGTCGAACGCAGGAAAGCACTGGTGCAAATTCAATCTGTCACAAATCAAGATAGAGAATCGCCATTACATACATTGCTTATTCAAGCTATTTCTAAAGGTGAGAGAATGGATTACTGTTTACAAAAAGCCACTGAACTGGGGGTATCTGAGGTGCAACCTGTATTCAGTGAACGTAGTAACGTTCATCTTGACAGTAAAAGATGGGAAAAACGCCATGACCATTGGAATAAAGTAATTATAGGGGCCTGTGAACAAAGTGGACGAAATCATCTGCCTCAATTACATGTTCCTGTAGCCTTAGAGCAAGCAATAGAAAGTGCACATCACTATCAGGGGATTTTTTTATTGCATCCGGAAAACAGTATTCCTTTTTCACAAGCCAAACCACAAAATGGACACATTGGATTCATTGTAGGATCTGAAGGTGGTTTTTCCGAGCAAGAAGTCAAGCGGGTAAAAGATGCGGGGATCCAAAGTTTACACTTAGGTAAAAGAATTTTGCGAAGTGAAACAACTGGAGTAGTAGCAATCGCTATAGCTCAGTCTCGCTGGGGTGATTTGGCCTGATTTGGAAAACGGAGGGAGAAAAATGGAGTTCATGATATACCCCTTATCATACATTATGCCTGATTAGGGGGACATTTCCTTACTAACCTACATTTTTTCTTTAATCTCAACATAAATTTAAATATTTGAACTATCTTTATAGTAGAGTTCACTTTTCCCAACCATATAATAAGTATAATTTTGGAGAATATTTAATGCAAGTAGTCCCTGCTTTGGACTTAAAAGGTAATCACTGTATACATTCACACAGAGATGAGAATATCCAGGATATAGTCACCATAAAGGAAAATCCTTTTGATGCTGCCAAACGCTGGGCAGATGCTGGTGCCAAACGTTTACATCTGTCAGATATGGATGGTTTTCGTAGTCAAGAACCTGAAAATGTGCATTTAGTCAGAGAATTATGCCAGGAATTTAAACTACTTGAAATTCAAATAGCTGGCGGTGTTAAAAACGAAGAACATGTTGACATTTGGTTAGATGCTGGCGTCGATTATGTCATTGCAGGCTGTCGAACATTCCAACACCCTGACTTTCTCGAAGGCATGTGTACCGAATTTCCAGATAAAATCATGCTCTCGGTAGATCTGAGAGATGGACAGTGGGCACATAGCTGCTTATCAAACTATTATGGTACTCAGTTAGCACAAATGACTGCAACTCTGGCAGCAGGGGGATTGGCGGGTTTAATGTGCACTAATACCAATACTGCTATTGACTCTCCACACTTTCATTACCTTCAGGATCTACCCGATGATCTTGAAATGCCTGTTTATATCAATGGTGGTTTATACAATACAGAAGATGTCAAAGAACTCAAACAGCTTAAAGTTAAAGCGGTAAGCGGCATTATAGTCGGCAGAGTCATCTATGATGATATTTTAGATTTCAGAGAATTGGTTAATGAAGTTCAAACTGGCACTTAGTTTTCTTATATCCAACCACCCTACCATTCGTGAGGTAGAGGTTTTAATATCGTAATAATACCCTTTTCAACCGAAATATAGTTACCTGATTTAAGATCTTTCAATATTCGAGCGACCATTTCTCTGGAAGCGCCAACATGGCTTGCAATGGTTTGCTGAGTTAGTTTCTCCTTAACAACCCTTTTCCCGTCAACCTCTTCACTAAGGTTCAAAAAGGTTACTGCAATCCGCCCATATACATCCATGAGCCCTAATTTACGGATGGTTTCAGTGGCTTCAACCAGTCTGGTGACCACATTTTGTATCAGGTTCATGGCAATCGCTGGATGATTTCTCATACACACCCTGAAATCACTATCGGCCATAATGCCAAGTCTTGAATTCTCTGTTGTCATTACCGATGCTGTTCGAGGAATCTGCTGAATTAACCCTAATTCACCAAAAAATTCTCCTACTGAGTGTTGATTAACGACTATCTCTTTACCTTTGTCGTCATCTAAAAAAACTTTAACCTGTCCCGACAAGATAAAATAAATGCAATGGGAAGGGTCACCTTCAGAAATGAGTTGGGTCTTTTTGGGGTAATTTCTACAATGAATATACTTACTCACAATTTCAACTTCAGCCGTAGAAAGCTCTTTAAACAGCTCAAAACTAGCTAACTCATTGGTTTTTATCAATGATCCATGCATAATTTGCAAGTTCCTGTTATAATGTGCAGATTGTTGAGTCTAAACTTAAGCGACAGAGAAAGAAATAGTAAATATTACACAAATTGTTATAGAACTTTTAACTAATCTGAAATTTACTCTTTATGTTATTATTTACTCCGTTAATTAGAATTAGCTAATCTTTGTTGTCAGAGGCTATACCTGACTTCTTAACTATAACTAAGTATTAGAAATTAAAGTACTATATTAAAAAAATAAACTCCTGGTATAAAACCTCATGGTACGAAGCGCAAAATTACAAACTATCATTTCTTCACTGATTCTAGTCATATTGTTGACTGGTTTCTCTGTAGATGTGCGCTCAGAATCCAACAGCATTTCTTCAACCATTTATGTATCTGAGTGGAGTCGTCTACGCCATTTATCTGAGTTAGGTGATCCTAAAGCCTTATTTCAACTTGGTAATTTATATTACCGACCACCACCAAAATCTGGAATTGCCATAAATCACAAAAAAGCTTTTCAATTATTTTCAGAAGCCGCCAATAAAGGGCATATTGCATCTCAACACAATGTTGGAGTACTTTACCTACAAGGAGATGGCATCGAAGCCGATCCAGTTAAAGCTTTAGCCTGGTTTATGATTGCTGCAGAGAATGGAAATAAATCTGCTGCAAAAGTCGTTACTCGTTTAAAATCATCTAATTCAGATATTGCTGCTTTAGAAAAAACTAAAGATCAACTCCTTAAGCTTATCCAATCTCAAAAAACAGCCCAGTAATTTTTTCTATACATCCTTCTTGATTTAGTTCTATTCCAATATCAAAAATACTCAAGCTATTAACCTCACACCTCGAACCTCATCTAAAGATTATCTTCAGGGTTGAGAGTACAAACTCGATGGGGATGATGAAATCCCTTATATTGTCGCTCTTCCAGAGCTTGAAACACAAAGTCTTTTCTAGTGAGGGCATAGATAGGATAACTAATTCTTACCATTCCCGGCAGACAGTCGGCCTGAAGACGACTAGTGAGGTTTACCCCACTACCAATGGCCCGATACGCAATAAGATTCTTTGAGCCAATATTCCCCACCGTCGCAAAATCCTGATGAGTACCTATTCTAAGTTTGACGTTATGATCGAGTCCCAGAGTTAACCAGCGTTCCCCCAACTCCTTCATTTTGCGTTGCATGGCTATACTCAATTTAACCACTTCTTGAGCTTGTGACTTCTTATCAAGCTCATCGGGAGCACCAATCAAAACCATGAGTCCATCCCCTAACACTTCATTAAGAACCCCATGATGTTGTTCGATTAAGGCGTTCATGGAGTTAATGAACTGATTTAATAAATCGGTAATAACTTCTGCTTCAAATCGATCTGTAAGCTCAGTAAACCCGACCAAGTCGGCAAATAACACTGTAATTAACCGCCTTGATGCCTCAAAATCAGCTGCTGTTTCCTGATTCATTAATCGATCAACCAAAGGTTGAGGAAAGTATCGAGAAAGTTGCTTACAGGCCCTTTCCAGGGCTAGCTTTTCTTCCTCCGCCTGTTGTGCTCGTTTAATGTCTCCTAACATTACCAGAGTCTTTGTTCTGGCTATTAACACGTTTTTGTCTATAGGTTTAGAGATATAATCGTTCGCACCCGCTTCAAGTCCCGCAACGATATCTTGAGGTTCACTATGAGCTGAAATCAATAGAACAGGAAGATCAATAGCCGACCATGTCTTTCGGAGCTGCTGACAAACTTCATAACCTGAAATTCGTGGCATCATGACATCCAAAACCAACAGATCGAGTGGCTCTGACTGGGCAATTTTTAAAGCCGTTTCTCCACAATCGGCTTCTATTGTGCGATAACCGGCAAGATTAAGAAACTCACAAATCACCGTTCTATTCAGTTTTTCGTCATCTGCAACCAAAATACAAGGCCCTTCTTTGGGCTGGTTGGAAAAGACTGTTGATACGAGTGCTTTTGTATCTATTTCCTGGAGCTCCATTTCAGAAACATCATCTGTGAAAGGACTTTGAACAAAAGGCTCATCAATGGAATCATTATCTAACAAATCTGTATCTACAATTGCTGTATAGCTGTCTTGTGTACTTTCTTCTTCGTAGCACTGTAGATTAAAATAAAAACGGGAACCTATGTTAGGTGCAGATTCTACCTGCAATTTAGAACCATGCAGTTCAACCAGTTGATTGGTGATAGCTAACCCCAGACCACTACCGGTGTATTTCCGGGTTGCTGAAATTTCTAACTGTTCAAATGGTAAAAATATGGCAGAAAGATGCTCTCTTGAAACACCTATTCCCGTATCCTCAACCGATAACTCAATCATATTGTTTGTTTTTTTTGCCTGAATGATGACTCTTCCCTGTTCAGTAAACTTAATAGCATTACCCACAAGATTGTAGAGAATTTGCAATAGCCTGTTACTGTCGGCAATGATTAAAGGAAGATCTTTCGGTATTTCGACTCTTAAAGAGACTGGTTTATCACCTATTAAAGGCTGGCTTGTAGCAGTGACTACCTGAATAACGGAGTATAGATCCATGGCATTTAGATGGATTTTTAGCGTTTTATGGGTCATTTTTTTAAAATCTAGAATTTCATTAACCAAACTGGCCAATCTTTTGCCGCTATCAACGATAAGCTCAAGTCCTTGTTTGGTTCTATTATTTAGCGTTCCCACACTACCTGCCATCATAGCTTCAGTAATGCCGATAATACCTGTGAGAGGAGTCCTGAGCTCATGAGAAATCACTGCCAGGAACTCATCTTTCAGTTTATCGTTGCGTCTTAAATGCTCCGCTATAGCTCTTTCTTTGCGTACTGAACGTCGATAATTCAGATAAAGCCAATAAATGCTAGTCAGGAAGAGTAATACATAGAAAATATAAGCTAAATTATTGGCCCACCAGGGTGAAGTAATCACAAAGCTGTAGGAAGCTGTATCCCTACTCCAGAAACCATCATTGTTGGTAGCTTGCACTTCGAGGGTATAGTTACCACTATCAAGGTTGGTGTAACTTATTAAAGTGCTGGTTTGATTATCACGCCAACTGGAACTGCTACCTAATAACCTGTAACGATACCGATTAAGATTTGGTTGATGGAAATCAAATGCCGCAATGGAAAACTGAATATCATTATTGTCATAACTCAAAACACTTAGCGCTTTGGCAGGGATCTCCCATGGCCCCTGGCGTATACTAGTGGCAACTATAGCCACTTTTGGCAAATAAAGGTTTCGACGAAAATCTTCAGGTGTAATAACAGAAACGCCGTGGCTCCCTCCAAAGTATAATTGTCCATGTTGACTGATGAGTAACGCCCCAGCTTTAAAAGAAGCTTTGGGCAAACCATCATCTTCTGTGTAATTTTCTATCTTTTTAGTCGCAAGATTCACCCGGCTCATACCACTATCAGTACTCAGCCAAATCCAACCTTTGTTATCAATAGCCATTGAGCGTATATCTGCATCCAGCAGGCCATCACTTTCAAACCAGGTTTCAAATATGGGAGAAGTTGATGTAGATTGGTCTTTAGCCAGCCGATTTAACCCATTAGTGGTTGCAATCCATAAATCACCCCTTTCATCCAGGAATAAATTGTTCAGGGTATCCTGAGTCAGGGATGTAGCTATATCGGGCTGATGGAAAAACCTTTGCCCTTGATCAGTTTCGGGATCATAGCGAATTAGACCTGCCCCACGTGTCGCAAACCACAAATTTGACTGGGCATCTTCAACCAGATCAATGGCTGGAGCATGTCCTAATAAATGATTTCCAGACACAATAAAAGAACGGGAAACTTGCAAAGATTCAGAGTTAACTTGAATAATGGCACGTTCAGTACCCACCCAGATATCACCATTTTTAATTTGTTTAATAAATAGAATTCGATTATTCAGTACTAAATTATCAGGATCTATGGCGATTGTTTTAATGGGTTGATTTTGTTGATTGAGTACAAGTAATTGACCATTAGAGTCTCCCAGCCATATCCTTTGCTGTGCATCAATATAAACGGCCTGCAAACGATTACTAAAAGAGGATCTGGTTAAGGGCAATGGTATATGTTCTATGCTATTGGATTGGGGGTGAAAAACATCAAGTCCACCTAATGTTGAAATAAAAACATCTCCTTTAGCATTTTCATCAACTCCAGTGACAAAACTATGAGACAAAGAAGCTGAAGATAACGGCGTATGCATTATCCTGCCAAAATTTGCAAAATTTGGAGCCGTTTTAAACAAACCCTTGGTCGTTCCAATTAACACCAGATTACTGGCATCTTCAGTGAGTGACCAAACATCATTATCAGCCAGGCTTAACGGATCTCCTGCAGTTGAAGCATAATGCTTAACCTGACTTCCAAAAGCTGGCTGAACATATAAACCATTTTCAGTAGCAACCCATAACTCGCCTGATGCTAACCTTAAAATATCTCTGATCCATAGCTTACCCTTCTCTAGCTCTATTTCTTCTACGCGACTGCCTGCTCCGGTAATATGAAATAACCCACGTTGTTCGGTTCCTATCCATATACTTCCGTCATTATCGAGGTAAAGTTTTGATATTTGAGGAGCAATCTTACTTTTCCCGGGAAGTGGAAACTGACTAAAATCATTGGTTTCTGCATTGAGAATAGCCAGACCTGCATCTGTTCCAATCCACAACTGATCAGCCCTGTCGCGAATAATACTATTGACCAAACGTCCCGGCAGAGCAAATATATCAAGTGGATTATGAACATATTCGGTCACTTGTTTGCTTTGGGTATCAAAACGAAACAGGCCTTGATAACTTCCTATCCAAAAAATATCACCATCTACAAAAAGGGTTTGAATTTTAATGCTGGTAAAATCAAAATTTTGGCTGTTAATGGCCAAAAATGACTCCTCAACAGGATTAAAAACAAGAATGCCGCCATGAATAGTTGAAAGTAGGATTTGGCCACTATTGATTAAACTAATACTGGTAATAAGATTGTCTGGCAAGCTGGCATTATTTCTTGGATCATGTCGAAAACGTTTAAACTCTCTTCCATCGTAGCGATAAAGGCCATTGAGTGTAGCGACCCATAAAAATCCACGCTCATCCTGAACCATACCTGAGATATTATCTGGCACCTGACTATTAAGAGAATGCACTGGAGCAAAGCTCAATGATTGCATGGCTGTATCATCTGCATAAATCACCACAGCATTTGCATACAGAGAGAAGACCACTATGGTTTTTAGCAAAATAAAACGAACAACTGATAAATGCATGATGTTTTTAATTAAGATCAGATAAGAAAAGTTTACATTAAAACAGTGAGATATGGTAAATATTGATGATTTATACTCCAATATACCCGAAAACGTAGTTGAGATTCAAATTCCATCAACCCTGAATCAGCTCCTGGATGACATGGCTAAGCGTACTTAATGCGATAGGTTTTTGTAAGCACTTTTTTATACCAATATTTTCTATTTCAGCTTCAGATTGATCTTCACTATAACCTGTCATCAAAATAATGGGCAAATCGGGGTTTAGCTCATTTAATTCCTTTCCCAGCTCTTTTCCTGTTAACTCAGGCATGGCTAAATCGGTTAAAACTAAATCCACAAGAGTAGAATTATGTTTAAAATAATCTAGAGCTTGCGCACCATTATCAGCACAAATCACCGTATATCCCAAACCCTGTAAAAAATCCTGGTACATTACTTGTAACTGTTGTTCATCTTCCACTAATAAAATACATCCCTTTCCACTGGAACTAACTTTTTTGCTTATTGCTTTAACCTCGGGCTTTTCTTCAATCACAGGGAAGTATATGAGAAATGTCGTACCCTTATCTGGTTCACTCTCTACTGTTATTTCTCCACCATGGCTTTTAACAATGCCATGGAGCACAGCAAGCCCTAGTCCAGTTCCTTCCCCCATTTTTTTGGTGGTAAAGAAAGGATCAAATATTTTCTGTAAATCTTCTTTTGCGATACCTTTTCCTGTATCACTTACACTGAGACAAACAGAGTCCGGTTGCTCAGATTGGCTTTTTAGATGTACTTTTATAACCCCTTTTTGTCCATCCAGAGCCTGCACTGCGTTAGTAAAAAGATTAACAACGATCTGATGAAGTTGGTTCTCGTTAGCCATAATGGGACTCCCAACATCATCTATTTCCAGGCGAATATCGATATTACTACTAATAGTTTCCCTTAACATAATTACAGCTTCTTTAACTACCTCGCTAATATCAGTAGGCTTGAGTTTTTCAGGTGTCATGCGACTAAAGGTAAGTATTTGTTGGACTAAATTAGCGGCCCGTTGTCCCGCAGTTATCAAAGCATGTATATATTTGTCTGCTTTTGTGTTACCGGCTAAAGTCACTTCCAGTAATTCAGCATTACCTAAAATAATCCCCAACATGTTGTTAAAATCATGGGCTATTCCACCCGAAAGCGTTCCAAGAGCTTCCATTTTTTGAGATTGGCGAAGTTGCTCTTCAAGTTGTTGTTGATAAGCTTCTGCCTGCTTTCGGGCTGTCACATCGATCATAATACCGCGTAACCATTTTGGTTGCTCTTTTCCATCCACTGTTTCTGCCACAACAGTCACCAGATCTCTTAACCAAATCGTTTGACCATCTTTGGTGATAAAACGATATTCAAAGTCATGATTCTCAACTCTTCCCGTACAGGATGCACAGTACGCTGAGGCCCAGTCCTTATCTTCAGGATGTAGATGATCGACCCAAAACCCAGGTAGTTTCCATTCTTCTTTATTATATCCAATCATCCGTACAACCTGATCACTGGTATAGGTAAACTGAAAAGTCCTGGCATCTGCCTCCCACACAATACCATCTATAGTATTAACCATATCTCTAAAACGACTTTCGCTGGCTCGAAGTTTTTCTTCTGCCTTAATTCTTTGACCTATATCCAGAACTAATGCAGCAAAAAAATCGACTTTGCCATTGTCTTCAAAAATGGTTCGAACTGAAAGTTGGGTATAGATCAGAGAACCATTTTTATGAACAAAACGTTTATCCAAAGTATAGCTATCGATTTTTCCGCTTATCAGCTGTTCAAATAGTTCTAAATCCTTTGCCAGATCTTCAGGATAAGTTATCTCTGGCCATGTCATCTTGAGCAATTCTTCACGGGAATACCCCATCATTTCACATAGGGCATCATTAACCATCATCCAGCCTTTATCTGGACTGCTTGTGGCCATACCCACTCTGGAACGCTCAAAATAGGCGCGAAACAATCGTTCACTTTTTTTATATTTTTTAGCTAATTGATTGGCCAGTGTGACAGCCCTTGAACGCCCTGTAGTTAAGGACAGAGCGAGTAACATAGACAATATACTTAAACTGATCCCGGAAATGAGCACCAACCACGGAAAATTAATCATTTTAGACGTGTAGTTATAGGTTAATGTCCATATATGATCATTGAAATTAATTATATGCGTCGCTGATAATCTGCCATTGTTAAGAGGTTTGTTATCTAAATCGAATAATAAGTTTTGCTGCGAGGGTGAATGCCCGTCGAATATTTCAATATCTATTGTTGTGGGTACTTGTACCAGGGCACCCTTTATAAAATCCTTCATACGAAAGGGTGCATCTATCCAACCTAAAATATTTTCTCGTTTTTCCGTAAGAGTATTATGGGGCAAATAGTTCTTATAAATGGGTAAATACATCACAAAAGCTGCTGACGCTTCACTTTCAGCATCTTGAACCAGAATAAGTTTTTTGGAAATAGCAGCACTTCCCGTATCTCTGGCCCTGATAAGGTTCTCACGAGCCGCAGGTATAGTGTAAATATCCAACCCAAAAACCTTTAGATTACTACCACTAAATGGCTCCATATAAATAATTGGAGCATAAAAATCAGCGGTGGACTTTGGTTTTATATTGTATTCAGGAAATCCCTCAGCTCGAATTGCAGATAAATGCGCTTCCTTGTTAATATGAGGAACCAATACCGCCAGGCCCACACCCTGTATACCCGGGCAGTATTGTTCAAGAGCCAGAGTTTCTACATAGGCTGCAAACTCCTTCCTGTCCACAACCTCAGAACCATGGAAAAATCCCTGTAACCCTCTAAGCGCAATCCTGTAAGTATTTAACCGTTGCTCAATGTCATGCGTTATTCTTTTAGCATCAAATTTAAATTCAGCTAATACTTTTTGCTGGTTTGCTTGTTCCTGAACCTCACAAAACCGATAACTAAGCACTAACCCCACAATCAAAACCAAAAAGGGTAAACCGTATACAAATAAAGGCTTATTTTGATAGATGAATTTAGTTTTTGATATAGGCACTCAGGCAACACCTTACAGGTTTATACTTGAATAATTGTAACTATTCAGCTTACCCCTAAAATGAGCCATTTGTGAAGCACATCCCTATGCTTTACCCTTTCGGGGCTGGCGCGAAAAACTTTTCCAGAAAGTTTTTTCATCGTTCAAAAATGGTCAAATAATCGAGTATACTCACATTTTTTGCCTCGATCTGACTCATTTTAGAGGCAACCTGAACAG
>JBFFIY010000043.1:0-34444 GCA_041556195.1 Enterobacterales bacterium | reverse complement strand
TAACTTTCACCCAGTCTTATTAATATAGAAAAATTATCAGGTTCTTTATCTAACACCTTTTTAAAATAAATAATGGCTTTATTAAATTTACCATTTTGTTGATAAAGATAACCCAATAAATATTTTGCTGATAAAGATTGCTGATTGAGTGAAATAGAATTTAAATAACAAATTTCAGCAGCATCGTAGAGTTCGTAAGCATGGTATACATTTGCCAGCTCCTCATAACTCTTTGAAAGTGTTTCAACAGAAACTGAAGCTGATTTAAGTCCTGTTAAAATTTGTTCTCGGATCCTGGTAAGTTGCTCTGAAACACTTGCTTCAAGGGCAGCCAGATCTGGAATTGGAATATCTAATAGATGTTCTTTTTTATTCTGAACATTGTTTTTATCACTCTGGGTTGAATCATTATTATATCTAACATTACCAGGTTCGATTTCCCCAAAAACACTCTGGTTGCTACAAGCAATTACTATTAATAAAATAAAATTAATTGTTTTCATAGTAGCGTCTATTTTCTTTGAGTTCTTGCCGGAATGTTATTAACTTTTTGTTGAATAGTAGTATATTGACCAAGTATGGTTTTATTTATAACCTCCTTTTTGATCTGTTCTACCCCTCCATCCAACCAGTAGATCTCCAGAGATTTTATTTTCTTCTTATCGGGATAACCAATTAAGATCCGCGGATCGTTTGCAGAACAATAACTACCATCTGTTGCGGAGCGACGCCATAAATATGAGCCATCAGAAAAAGTCAGTTTTATTTTAGTGCCAGGTAAATCTCGTTTACCTGATTTATCTTTCAGACGTAATCCAAACCAGTTATTGTTGTTTATTGGTTTTCCGTCTGAAAAATGATTGGCGGTATTTTGCAACACCTGAACAGGGCCATTGTTATTATAGATAACCAGATCCATGTCGCCATCATTATCCAAATCACCAATTGATGATCCACGACTGATAAATAATTTATTTAACGTATCAACCTGCTCTCCTTTTATTAAGTTAAAAAACTGACCATTAATGTTTTTAAAAAGCTGATTGGGCTGTGACAATGGAAACAAATTACCAGCTTTTGCCTGTTTTTCTATCACCTGAACGGCTCCATTTAGCGTTATTAGATCTAACCAACCGTCATTATCATAATCAAACCAGGCTGTACCGAAAGCGGTATAAGGAAAGCTGGCCGTAGCCAGTCCCATCACCAGCGTCTTATCTTCAAAAAGTCCAGTCCCATCATTTTGATATAGGGTATTCGTTTCGCCTTTGAGATGTGTCATAAACAGATCTTCATCGCCATCACCGTCAAAATCGGCTGCTGTAACGCCCATACTCGCTTCAGCCATTCCTGAAAAATTTACTGCTGCACCAGCAAACAATGCATCATCAACAAACTTACTACCAGATTGGTTAAGCCATAATTGATTGGATGCCCCGTCATTAGCAACATAGAGATCTAACCAACCATCACCATTAAAGTCTGCCGCAACCACACCAAGGCCAGGGCCAGCTTTATATTGAGTCAATTTTGATGCCGTAACATCGACAAATGATTGTCCTTTGTTATTATGGAACAATCTGTCTGATACAGGTTTAAATGCCGAAGGGCCACAATAATCGAGGCGACTACTTTTGGCGTAGCAATGAATATTACGATTTACATCATAATCTACATAATTAACAACATACAGATCTAACCATCCGTCCTTATCATAATCAAAGAACGTAGCACTGGTGCTCCAATTTTTGTCCTGAACCTGCATTTTTTGAGTCGTATCAGTAAAGGTTCCATCTCCATTATTATGCAGCAAATGATTGTTACCATAACCTGTCACATATAAATCAACCCAACCATCATTATCATAATCAGCAGTTGCCACGCCCATACCATAATCAACGATATTTATTTTGCTTTTTATGGTTACATCGGTAAATTTAAGAACTGTTTGCTTGTGATCGTTGATAAAGCTATCGTTTCGATAAAGCCTATCTTTAACGGGAAGTGTTTTTGCAGGAAACAATGCATCGGAATGAGTTTTTTTAGCGCCTAACATAGCACCCTGAATTAAATAAACATCTAAATCACCATCATTGTCAAAATCAAATAGCGCTCCCCCCTGTCCTGTCATCTCAGGAAAAAAATACTCACCGGACATGCCATTAAAATGAACAAAATCAATACCCGCTGTTTGTGCAACATCAACAAACAACGGTTGGGATGAGGCCATTGCCTCTTCAATCTGGGAAAAATATTGACAGGTAGCCAGTACTGCCACAGCAATCAATGCTGTAAACCTATTGTTTGAACTCATATCAGGACTGTTAACATTGATAGATGAATATAGCTGTAGTATATACTCAAACCAATTTAAAATGCAGAATTCATAACTCATCAAATAAGATAAGCCGGTAAAACATGATTAAAAACTAACCCTCTTATTTAACAGCTTTCTTCTTACACAAATAACTGCAAGAGCAAGTTTTGACATTTTATTATTAGATTCTGCATAACGAGACTTAACAGATACAACCTTTTCTAGCTCCATCCATTGATTATAAGTATCTATATTTTCAGGATCACCATATAAAAACTCTGATGTAATAGGTAATTGATGCATAATTCTTCCACCTGTCTGATTGGTTAATCGTTTTGTTCAGAATGAATTAAAACAAATGACTATGACAACTAACTGGAAAGAATGTGTTTTTTTTATGGCAATGGTTTACAAAGACCAGTTATTTACAGGTTATGTTTTTCTAGTTTAATACTATAACACCCTTATATCAACAGATATAAATAGTTGGTGAGAAATGATGTAAATGAGTGATTTTATATTTTTTGACTGTTTTTTGCCTCGATCCATAAAGCTTCCATCTCATCCAGATTTGAATTTGTGATAGATTTACCCTGTTGACCCAGAACTTGTTCAATATATCTGAATCTTTTTTTGAATTTATCGTTACAGCTCTGAAGTGCTTCTTCAGGGAGTATGTTAATATGGCGCCCTAAATTTAGTACTGCAAATAACAGATCACCATATTCTTCTTTTACATGGGTGGTATTATCAGATTTAATCGCTTCTAATAATTCATAGAGCTCTTCTTCTATCTTATCCACAACGGGAAGATAATCAGGCCAATCAAAGCCCACTTTTGCAGCAGCTTTTTGTAGCGCCCAGGCTTCACTAAAGGGAGTGTTTTGTTGAAGATTAAGATCTAAAAGACTATTTTTCTTGAGCTGTGTCATATATTAAACTCGTCGATGAACTTCAATAACATTGTTAAGCTGCTTTAATTGAATAAGAAGCTCTTCTAAAATATCATTACTTTTAACTTCAACTCGTAAGTTAATCTCAGTTTCTTCCCGGTGTTTATTTACCTGAGTATGCAGATTCAAAACATTCATTTTATTGGTTGCCAGAAGATGGGTAATATCTTTGAGCAAGCCACTTCTATCATAAGCCTGAATAAATAGATCAACTTCATAATTACCCTTGGCTTCATCATTCCACCGAAGATCTAATAACCTTTGATCAGCTTCTTTTTTTGCTTGTATCATGTAGTGGCAGTCTTGCCGATGAACAGAAACACCACGACCCTGGGTGACATAACCAATAATCTGATCACCAGGTATGGGTTTACAACAACCAGCCATGTGGGTCATCAGATCACCAACACCCACCACAATAATCTCACTTTTACTCGATTGTTGGTTAAGTGAAGGGGGACGGATCTTTACAACGGTAGGTTCAGCTTCAGCTTTAAGCTGATAGATATGCGCTGTGGCATTGACCACCTGATGTACACCTAAATCTCCCATGCCCACACAAGCATATAGATCGTCAATGGTTTTTAAATTCATTTTGACAGCAACAGGTTTCAGATCAACTTCACCTAATCCACTTCGTTCTAGCTCCTTATGTAAAATGACATGGCCTGCATCAACATTATGTTCTCTATTTTGTTTTCTGAACCAACGATTAACCTTCTGCCTGGCACGGTGAGATTTTAAATAACCGGAGTGGATATTAAGCCAGTCACGACTAGGTGTGCCATTCTTACGGGTCATGACATCAACTGTTTGACCTGTCTCTAGTGGTTGAGTCAACGGAACCATACGCCCATTTACTTTAGCACCGATACAATTATGGCCAATTTCAGTATGAATATGATAGGCAAAATCCAGAGGGGTTCCTCTAGGAGGAAGATCTATAACTCTGCCTTCTGGTGTAAAAACGTAAACTCTATCTTCGACAACGTTTTGATGAAATTGCTCTAATAACTTATCAGATGAAGCAACATCTTCTTGCCAATCAAGCAATTCACGTAACCAGGCTATTTTTCGTTCTGCTGCAACATCTCCAGAAGATTGCTGACCTTCTTCTTTATAACGCCAATGAGCAGCTACTCCATGCTCAGATTCCTGGTGCATTTTAAAAGTCCTTATCTGCACTTCTAAGGCCTTAGATTCATCTCCTATTACCGCCGTATGAATAGACTGATAACCATTGCCTTTTGGGGTGGCAATATAATCATCAAACTCCTTTGGGATATGGGGCCAAAGGCTGTGAACAATACCTAATACTGCATAACAATCTGCTATTTCAGGAACTAATATTCTGATAGCTCTGGCGTCATAAATTTCATTAAAATCTACATCTTTACGCACCATTTTTTTCCAAATACTATAAATATGTTTAGCTCGTCCTTCAACTTCACCTTTAATATTTATTTTATCGAGTTCCTGGTTAACTTTTTTGATGATTTTATCAATATAACGTTCCCTATCAATGCGACGTTCTGCTAATTTTTTTGCAAGCTGTTTATAGCGTTCTGGTTCTAAATAGCGAAAAGATAAATCTTCAAGTTCCCATTTAAGTTGACCAACACCCAAACGGTTAGCTAAAGGGGCATAGATGTCTCGAGACTCTCTTGCAAGCTCGGTCTGAAATCCTGAACTTTGATCCTTTACCAATCTGAGCATTTGTACACGTTCGGCTAACTTAACTAAAACCACCCGGGTATCATCGACCATGGCTAAAAGCATTTTTCTGAGGTGCTCCAATTCCTCACCCGATAACATACGTCCAACATGTTCGCTTTGAAGGTTGCGAATGGCTTCCATACCAATGACGCCTTTAATAAGCTTTGCAACTACCTTGCCCAATCTATCTTTAACCCTGACTAATTTCACTTCACCATATTGCACTGATGGATAGAGTACTGCTGCACACAATGTTTCTGTATCCATTTTCATTGATGCCAGAATTTCTGCCATACATAAACCATGCTGTAATACAGACTCACCAATGGGCGTAAAGTGTTCTTCGCTCTGCTCTGCACAAAGTTCTATAGCAGAACAAAGCATTTTCATTTGTTCTGGCTGTCTTTTAAAGTTAATGCGCTCAAGCCAGGCATTAACGGCAAGACTGCCATCATCACTTACAGGATAATTTTTATTTACTGTAACCATTCATCCTAACCATTTGATAAGAATTTCAAAACACTATAATTCACACACTCAAAACTATTGTAACAAATCAACGTAAACTTCTTTTTCCAGTAACTATTTTTCAAAAAGTGCGATCGACTCAACATGACCTGTATGCGGAAACATATCCATAACACCAGCTTTAATAAGCTTATAGCCCTTTTCTATTAAAATTCCTGCATCTCGAGCAAGAGTTGCAGGATTACAAGACACATAAACAATACGATGGGCATTAAATACAGATATATACTCACAAACTTCCTGAGCTCCACTTCTTGGCGGATCAATCAATATTTTATCAAAACCTTCACTCGCCCAGGAGTTTTGACTAAAATCTATCATTAAATCGGCTGCATAAAAATCAATATTCTCAAGATGGTTCCTTTTGGCATTTTCGTAACCTCTTTCAACCATGGTTTCAACACCTTCCACAGCTATAACCTGACCAGCTCTCTTTGCTAAGGGTAAAGAAAAATTACCTAATCCGCAAAAAAGATCCAATACCTTATCATCAGGTTGAGGATCGAGCATATCTACCGCCAGAGTAGTCATTTTACGGTTAATTTCAGTGTTTACCTGAGTAAAATCCATCGGGTGGAAAGCCAACTGCAGATTAAAGCCTGCTAACTGGTAATATAGACGGTCTTCACCTTGCAAAGGCCATATCTTATGGACTGTTTCCGGGCCTTTTGGTTGCAAATAGATTTCTACTTCGTGGTTTTTACCAAAATCAATAAGCTTTTGGCAATCGGTTTCAATTAAGGGATCTAAATGTCTAAAGACCAAAGCAATGGTTTTATCACCCATAGCCACTTCTATTTGAGGTAGTCGTGCACAAACATTTAGTTGAGAAATAGACTCTCTTAAAGGTAATAACAACTTAGCAATATTTTCGTGGAGAACATGACATTCTTTAATATCAGCAATAAAACTGCTTTGTTTTTCTCTAAAACCTACCAATATCCCACCTTTTTTAATCACATGCTTCACACCAAGCCTGGCTTTACGTCGATAACCCCATGCGTTAGCTTGCATGGGTTCTAACCACGCTTCTGGTGCTACTCCTCCAAAATGATGTAACTGAGTTTTTAAAAGGTTTTGTTTAAAGCTGATCTGTGAAGCCCAGTCCATATGCTGCAAAGCACAGCCACCACAAATTTCAAAATGTGGGCATCGTGCTTCAACTCTTAAATCGGAAGCTGTTATAACTTCAACGGTTTTGGCTTGATCATAATTACGTTTGCGTTGTGTTAACTGGGCCATAACCGTTTCACCAGGTAGTGCACCTGTAACAAATACTGTCTTACCATTTACTCGTGCTATTCCACGTCCATCATGAGATAGATCTTCGATAGTAACTTCTATTGCTTGTTCGGGAAGCCTTGGACTACGGCGTCTGCCCATTATTTAAACCTCTTAATTTGCTTTTAACTGAAAGTGTATTTGTAATTGGAAATGTATTTCCACGTGATTTGGGTATAATATCCTATCAGAAAGAAAGTTGTTATTTAAATTGAGAAGCTAAATTGAAAAATCGAAATTGTGAAAACCCAAAAAATTGACATGAACTTCTTCATCTATTTATTCCTGTTAACAGGGTTAACTGCCGCAGGAACTCTAGATGCACGTACGCTTTACTTATGGGAAACTGGTGAAGATAAAGGGTTGTTTTCATTAATATTTAGAGATATACGTTTGGCTTATCACCAATTAGATATCATCAAAGGCACACCACATGCTGTTCAAACTGACGATTTAGACAAGAAACCTGCTAATGCAAACCTTCAAACCAATGAGCCACCAATCGTTATCACAATGGGCCTGGAAGCTGCAAAGTCAGCTATTCATTTAAAACAATCCATAGACATAGCAACGAGACTCACTGAGTCGGATATTTATTGGTTACAAAACAATTACCCTGAAATCTTAAAAAAAACCAGCTTTGTTCCTGCTTATTCATTAATAGAATGCCAACTTCAACAGGCTGAAAAAATTCGACTTCAAACCTCCGGGGATTTCACTCTTGGCGTAATGTTAGGCGTAAATAGTATGAACTTATTGTCATTGGTTAAAAAATGGTCAAAAAAACAAAACATCTCTATCCGATTCATGCTGATAAATGCAATAGATAACCCGGCAAGGGCCTTTCATTATTTATTACCACATGTCTCGGCAGTTGTTTTGGTGGCAGATAAACAACTTTATACCTCCACCAATCTACAAGCTATGTTGACGGAAGCCCGTATGTTAAACACAAAAACCATAGGGTTTAGTAAGGAGCAAGTGGCCATAGGCACAAACAACAGCTGTGATATCAATAAAAATAACTTGTCACATAAAGTGATTCAAGTTATTGGGGAAATTTTAAATCAACTACCACGGCAAACCATCGCAATACCTCAAACTAATAGTTACCCTTAAATTCTATCTGCCCATATTTTAAAAATAATATGTTTTAGAGAAATTTAATGACTAACTATGATTGATTACTTCCAGAATCACTGTATTGAGCGGCCTGGCTTATCCCGAGCTGAGGTTGATTAAAGGTGGTGTAGCCCTTTGCTTTAATTTATCCTGGGTTCAGGTTATTTAGTATTTTATTCAATTCTGTTAGAAAGCTATCTTTGGAGCTATCAATAAAAAAATGGCCACCATCAAATTCAGTAAAATTAACAGGGTTATCTATACATTTTTGCCAGGCAAGCATGTCATCTTTTGGAATATCATTATCTCTATTCCCCCAAAATAAGGTAGTTGGCGTTTTTAATTTCATATCTTCTTCAAAATCATAAGTTTCACTTAATGAAAAATCAGCTCTTAACATGGGGGTAAACAGCTCCATCAACTCTTCATTTTCTAACACTTCGTCAGGAGTAAAATCATAATTTTTTAATTCTTTAATAAATTGTTCCTGGGGCAGATTATGCAGGTTCGGCTTAATAGGAGGTAAATGTGGTGCCCTTTTAGCGGATAAAATAAGGTGATTCAAGTTGCCTACTTTATTTTTCTGTAATTCCCTGGCTAACTCAAAAGCAACGAGAGCACCGTTGCTATGACCAACAAATATAGATGGAACATCCAGAAATGGCACAATTTCACTATATAGTTCCTTAACCTTTGTTCTTAAACAGGATATAGGCGTTTCTGTAAACCTACGCCCTCTGCCAGGTGATTGAATAGCGAACAAATCCACACCGGAAGGCAAATGCTCCGCCCATCCCCCAAAAATAGTTGCATTACCACCTGCATAAGGAAAGCAAAACAATCTAAGCTTTGCTATACCACTGCAGCGATGTTTTTTAAACCATTGTGACATTCTATTCTCAACTCAAAATGTATAATTTTTACTTCAGACCAAAAAATATTCAAAATAATATTATTCGAAACTATTTCTAACACCAGTTAAAGTTAACTCCCTATCTAACCTGCTTTAAGGTTGTCAATGGATGCGAACTTTAAATCACTTCCTGAACCGGAGGAATTTAATTCACACTGAACCGCATTTTCATTGGGGCCGAGTATAAAGTAAAGATAGGTTATACCCGTGACACCTGGAAATGCAGGATCTCCAAGTATCACGGGTATACACAATTACCGAATTACAAAGTTGATGTCAAGCATGTTCGATCTGACGATTAATTTCTGTTATTGCGGTCAGGGGATCGGAAGCCTGCGTAATTGGACGACCTATGACAAGATAGTCACTTCCCATTGCTAATGCCTTAGAAGGTGTAACAACCCTTTTTTGATCATCGACTGATGAGCCTGCAGGTCGGATCCCGGGCGTAACAAGGGTAAAATCTTTGCCCATTAAATTTCTTAATGCCCGGGTTTCCTGAGCCGAGCAAACAACTCCATCTAATCCCGCCTTACCTGATAACTGTGCCAGGGCATTAACATGTTCATCAATATTTCTGTTAATACCAATCAGGGAAAGATCTTCTTGCGTCATACTGGTTAAAACGGTTACTGCAATCAATATTGGACGTTGATTAGCATAACTATCTAAAGATTTAGCTGCTGCCTGCATCATCGCCAGGCCGCCAGAAGCATGGACATTTACCATCCAAACTCCGAGTTCTGCTGCAGAAGCAACAGCTTTGGCAACCGTATTAGGAATGTCGTGGAATTTTAAATCAAGAAAGATATCAAAACCTTTACGTTGGAGTGTTTTAACAAGCTCCGGGCCAAAAAGGGTAAACATTTCTTTACCTACTTTTAATCTGCATATTTCTGGATCAAGTTTATCGACTAAGGCTAATGCCTTGTTTTGATCTGAATAATCTAAAGCGACTATTACAGCTTTTGTTTGAGACATTATCTCTCTATTCTCCTTCAAGCCCTAGAATGGGTTTAATACTTCCCCAGCTTTTGCAACTAGGACAGTTCCAATATAATTGTTTCGATTCTAAACCGCAGCTTTCACAACGATAGGAAGATTTTGATTTTATTAAATCATCAACCAAATCCTTTAAAATATTCAAACTTTCTTTAGCTGTATCACTGGAGTAAATCAAATGTAGCTCTATAAGAGCTTGAAGTCCTTTGAGTGAAGGATGTTGTCTTAAATGACGCGTTATATATTCTCCAGCGGCTTTATCACCTTTTGCATCTCTAACAGAGTTTGCCATAGCCAGAAAAACTGAAGAACCTGCACCAGATTCTGTTGCTTCATTAAGAAGCTTCTGGTAACCCTTTTCATCATTAATCGCAGCGAAACAAGATTTTAAATCGGGCAATATTTCAGAGAAGAAATCGATATCTTGATTTAACAAATTTCTAAAATATTTAATGGCTTCCTTCCAATTTTGCTGCTGCATGGCAATTTTAGCCTGTAAGAAGCTGACTCGAACCGACTTTTTATCCGTTTTAAGGGCTTGTTTTAATTGTTTATTAGCAGTAGAAAGTTGGTTTTGATTGATGGAGAGCTCAGCTAATTCACAATAAAAATGTGCACAGGCAGCCCTGGAATCGATATGATTTTGCATTTGCAATTGCTGGGCAGTGGTTATGGCTCTTTCCCAGTCTTTGGTAGACTGATAAATATTTAAAAGTTGTTGTAGGCTCACCGTGCCGTGATGTTGGCTACTTTTAAGATCTTCAAAAATGTGTTCAGCTCTGTCGAGTACGCCAGCGGCAAGATAGTCAAGACCCAACTCAAACATGGCCATCTGCCTTAAATCTCCTGCTAACGCAGGCCTGGCGATGATATTTTGATGTAATCTTAAGGCCCTATCAACTTCACCACGTCTTCTAAATAAACTACCTAAAGCTAGGTGTGTTTCTACTGTTTCACTATCAACTTCCAGTAATTGAATAAAAGTATCAATGGCTTTATCGGGTTGTTCATTCAGCAGGTAATTAAGCCCGGTCATATAACGACGGGACAAACCTGCAAATTGATTGGAGTTTTTTTTGGCTGAAAATGAGCGACCAGCAAGCCAGCCACTGGCTGCAGCAACGGGTAATAAAATTAAAATCCAATCGAGGCTCATCAATCAATGCTCACAATCATATCAGATAGGTTAAATGTTGTTTTGTACAGGCAACACTCTCAAGTTATCTAACTCCGCCTGAAGTTGTTTTAATTGCCGATTTCGCATGATTTTGTTGGTGTGGGATTTTAGGTAAACAGGTATTAATGCCAATAATACGAAGCCACTTCCCAATAAAAAGGATGTTAATAATAAATAAGACAAGGGCCATTGGGTTTCACCTAACAAATAATCAAAATGGGTTAATTGATCATTAGCACCAGCAAATAAGGCAGCTACAACCATTAATACAAGCCCTAAGATTAAACCAATTAATGATTTCATTTTGTCGCACCTTAAAAACTGTTTCATCTCAAAAGACAATGCCGGGCTGATTTCTTAAATAGAATCAGCCCGGCATTTACTTGAAACTTCATACTCCAAATACCTGAGAAAGTACGTATTTTGGGTATAAATCTATTTATTCAGTCTTTTTGCCAGGAATGATCAACACGTTCGCGTAATTCTTTGCCTGGTTTAAAATGGGGTACTGATTTACCCGTCAAACTTACAGAAGTGCCCGTTTTTGGATTTCGTCCAACCCTGGGTGCGCGATAATGCAATGAGAAGCTTCCGAAACCGCGAATTTCAATTCTTTCTCCTTTTGCCAAAGTTTGTGCCATGTGCTCCAACAAAGATTTGACCGACAATTCAATATCTTTGTAGGAAAGTTGAGCCTGTTTACTCGCTAATCTTTCTATTAGTTCTGACTTGGTCATGTTAGTTTTCCATTTTTTAGCGAATTAGAGTATTGGATATTATTTGAATTTAAAATTCAAAATCAACAGCTTTAAACTGATACTAGGTTATTTTCAATCACAATTCCAGTTCATGTTGTTGATTTAGAACATATTTACGCATTTTTTTTGATAAATTAGGATAACAGAGATAAATTATTCCTACTTAACCGAGTATTTTCATCTAATAAGATTTACTCAACCTAAAATATCCGGGTCAAGAACTAGATATTTAAACCTCAAAAAAGTGACACTTTATGCGTTTTAAACCTCAAAAGGAGCGATATTGGCAGTTAATGTTCCATGTTGAGATTCTTTATCATATCGAATTTTAACGATTGAAGCCGTAGAAAAACCATTTACTATCGCTCCAGGCGCTAATAAACAAGTAAGCTCCTCAACTAAGGGCATATGTGAGGTTAACAAAACCGATGAAACATCCAGGGTTTGAATAATATTGAACATTTCCATGGGATCTCGCTCGGATAGAAGCGCTTCTTCAAATTCGACAGGCTGTTTTATATCAAGCATTTCATGCAATATTTGTGAAGTTTGTCGGGTTCTTTTAAATGGACTGGATATTATTAACTCAGGAGAATAACCATGCTTGTTCATCCAGAAACCAATTCTTGCTACCTGTTCACGTCCATTCAAAGTAAGAGCACGATGTTTATCTGTATGGCCCGCCCTCATAGGTTCGGACTCGCCATGACGAAGAATGAATATTTTCATGAATTTATCTCATCCAGGTATTGTCTAACAATAGAAATCTGATCATCTTGTAGGCGTGGTCCAAATTTTTGAACCACTTGAGCAGAGGCAAAACTAGCTAACTTGCCAGCTTTTTGATGACTAAAACCATGTGTCAGTCCGTATAAAAAAGCTCCTGCATACATATCACCGGCACCGGTAGTATCAATCGCTTTTACATTATGTCCTTCAACATCAATCAAATTCGCACCATCCCAGATTGTAGAACCTGCAGCTCCCAAAGTAATGACAAATCTTTTAGCTATCTTTTTGAGCTCAGTTATAGCAGATCCTAAATTATCACTATTGGTATACTCAAGTGCTTCAGACTCATTACAAAAAAGTAAATCAACACCTTTTCCTATTAATCGAATTAGCCCTTCCCTGAAAAAGCTAACCATGCTCGGATCTGACAAAGATATGGCAATGGACAAATCATTTTCCTCTGCAATAGCCCTTGCACTGCAAGCGGCTTCTAATGCCGTTGGTGAACTTACCAGATAACCTTCAATATAAACATACTGGCTACTTTTCATGGCTGAAGGCACCAGAGAGTCTACACCTAGTTCGCCGGTAACGCCCAGATAAGTATTCATTGTTCGATCTGCATCCGGTGTAACCAAAACAATACATTTACCGGTAACATCATCAGGTCTATGACTTTCGTGATTTATGACAACGCCGTTAGATTGTAGATCCTTTAAATAGAAATCACCTGTTTCATCGTTACCTACACGACAACTATAAAATGTCTTACCACCCAATTGCGAAATCGCAATGATGGTATTAGCTGCCGAACCTCCACAAGCCCGGTTATGCCTCGTTCCATGAAGGTGTGCCTGTAGGCTTTGGTGTCGATCTTCGTTTATCAACGTCATCACACCTTTTTCAATGCCTAATTGTACTATTTCTTCTACAGAAACTTCTACTTCAAAATCTACTAAAGCATTACCGATACCATAAACATGGTAGTTCTCATTACTCATTAATCAACTCCAAAAAACGTTTTATCTACTTACCTGAAACATGCATTTTCAGGTGCTTTGGGTACTTCCCTTCACACTACGCCTTGTTCAGACTCCCTTGCTAACCTCTGAAACAGGCATTATGAATAACAAAGGGTATAATACATGAAAATTGAATTTTTTTATTCTAAGTTATGGCTAAATTTTCAAAGAAAAAACTAAATCACACCTTTGAACATGGCTATCTCCAGGCATTTCTTTGAAACCATATTTTTTATATAACCTTCGTGCCTCTTTAAGTACAGAAGCCGTATCCAGAACCATTTTGTTGTAGCCATGTTGTTTAGCCCAACTGATACTTAATTCAAGTAAATATTTTCCCATTCCTTTGCCACGTATAGAATCATCTAAATACATTTTTCTTAATTCTATTTCTGAATCAGCTAATTCTGTTGGTGTTTTAGTTAAGTTATTAGTTAAGTTATTAGTTAAGTTATTAGTTAAGTTATTAGTTAAGTTATTAGCTGAGCATTCGATTAGGTTATTCGTTAAAGAAAATGAAGTATTGTGTATTGGCAAAACTGCACAACTACCCACAATATCTCCATATTTATTCTCAACTACCCAGAACATCCCACCTGCTTCATAATAATTCTGTTCTAAATTAAATAGATCGGAATCGATACCCTCAGGCTCTGGCTCCAGGCCATATTCTTTGAGTGCCTTATAAATTAAACTCGCTATTTCGGCACTATCTGTATTTTTGGCCTGGCGTACTATGAATTCTGGATTATTTAAAATATCAAATGTCATTGCTACCTTTCTCGTAACCACAGTTCCAACATTGTCCAAAGTTTGCTTCGAGTGTTTCTTTACATCTTGGACACTGCCAATTTTCACCTTCAATAGAATTTAAAAGATCCTGGGTCAATTCTTCAACTAATGCTCTGGCCGGAAGATATTGCCCATTATCTATTACCTGCACGATGGGTGAAACATTTGCGGGTAATTCGCCTACTGCTCCGGCCAACACCTGTCCGGTAATGGTAACCTCAAACCCTGCGGCTTGAAGATGATCGTGAACAATTTGTGCATCAATAATAGATGCTGAGGTGTATACCTGCTTCATCCTGACCCTTTTTCACTTAATAAATTGTACTCTTTTAACAGAGTGATAAATTGATCTTCGTCTAGTATTCGAATATCAAGGGATTGTGCTTTGGTCAACTTACTTCCTGCACCTGGTCCAGCCACAACACAGGTCGTTTTAGCTGAGACACTACCACTTACTTTTGCACCCAAAGATTGTAATAAAGCTTTTCCTTCTGAACGACTTAGCCGCTCAAGTGTTCCTGTTAATACCCAGGTTTGGCCTGTTAAAGGTAACTGAGAAGTATCAACTCTTGATGGAGTCGGCCATTGAATATTAGCATCTAAAAGTTTTTGTATAACCTCTTTATTATGTGGTTGTGAGAAAAAATGAACAATATGACCTGCCACAATAGGACCAACATCAGCGATACTTTGCAGGTTTTCTGTTTTGGCATTCATTAAATCGTTAAGAGAATCATAGCAATTAGCCAGTGCCGATGCTGTAGCCTCTCCTACTTCACGTATGCCCAATGAATAAAGAAATTTTGCAAAGCTGGTTTGTTTACTGTTTTCAATGGCGGATAACAAATTATTGGCAGATTTTTCAGCCATTCTTTCTAATTTAAGTAAGTTATCGAGTTTTAAATGGTATAGATCTGCAACATCATCAATCATGTCAGCCTGTACCAATTGTTCAACTAATTTATCGCCTAAACCATCTATATTAATAGCTTTGCGAGAAGCAAAGTGTTTGATAGATTCAACCCTTTGAGCGGCACAAAACAAGCCACCAGTACAGCGTGATTTGGCTTCACCGGCTAACCGTTCAATATCAGAACCACAAACTGGACACCGCAGAGGAAACAAAATATCCTGACAATTTTCTGTTCTGTCATTTATTACTACTGAAACAATTTGCGGAATAACATCCCCTGCCCTTCTGACAATAACAGTATCACCCACTTTGACTTGCAATCTTTCAATTTCATCCTGATTGTGCAAAGTAGCATTACTCACTGTTACACCGCCTACAAAAACAGGTTTAAGTCTGGCAACAGGTGTAATAGAACCCGTTCGTCCCACTTGAAATTCTACATCCAATAATTTCGTGATCTCTTCCTGTGCAGGAAATTTATGGGCTATGGCCCAGCGCGGTGCTTTTGCTACAAAACCTAGTCGTTGTTGCAGTTCAATGTTATCAATCTTGTAAACTACACCATCAATCTCGTAGGGTAGTTTATCTCTTTGTTCAGAGATAGATTCAAAATATTCCAAACAGCCATCAATTCCTGTCGTAGTTTTAATTTCTGCTGAAACGGGTAATCCCCACAAACGTAATTTTTCTAAACGCTGAAAATGTGTTGCGGGTAATTGATAATTATCACTGATTTGTCCAAGTGCATAACAGTAAAGTTGTAATTTCCTTTGAGCTGTAACTTTTGGATCAAGCTGGCGCAAACTTCCTGCGGCAACATTTCTTGGATTAGCAAAGGTTTTTTGTTGATTTGAAATAGCAACTGCATTGAGTTTTTCAAATTCAGCTTTAGGAATAAATATTTCCCCCCTGACTTCCAGGAGTTCAGGGCAATCTTCACCGCGAAGTTGCAGTGGCAAATTTCTGATGGTTCTTACATTTTGAGTAACATCTTCACCAATTTTTCCATCACCTCTAGTCGCACCTGTTACTAATTTTCCATTTTTATAGATAAGACTTATAGCCAAACCATCCAGTTTTGGTTCACAGGTAAATTGCAGAGGTGTTAAATCGCTTTTTGCAGCAGCCTTAGAAGCAGCAGAAGAACTATCCCCTGATGTTTTATCTGCTAGCTCACTATCTATTGACAATCTTTGTTGAACTCTTTGGCCAAAATCTTTCAGTTCTTCTGAAGAAAAAACATTATCAAGAGACAACATTGGAACCTGATGCTCAATTTTATTAAAACCTGTAGCCGCTATACCACCTACTTTCTGTGTAGGTGATTCTGTAGTAATAAGACTGGGATAATCAGTTTCCAGTTGTTGTAATTGTCTCATCAGTCGATCATATTCCACATCCGGGATCTGTGGTTCATCCAACACATAATAATGATAATTATGTTCATCAATGGATTGCCGAAGTTGTTCTACTTGCTGCAGGATCTCCGCTGGAGCGAGTAATTTGTCATGAGGTTGTTTCATAAAGTAGTTATTGGTTCATTGATCGGTTAAGGCATTTTGTGCTTGGATCTTGCGCTGTTGATCCTGGATCTGTTCTCGATACAATTGGATCCTCTGTTTAGTTAATGAACTATGACTGGCATCTTGCAGTTGACCACCTAATGTATGTCTTAACTTTTCACAGGCATTAATCATATTCTCAAATGCAAACATTGGATCTGAGGGACCGGGCAAAATCATAAAGCAGGTTACACCAAGGGTACTAAAATTACTCATATTATCCAGATCAAAAGTGCCTGGATTAAATGCGTTAGCTAAACTAAACCAATGTTCACCTTTACCATCTGCACTCTGATAACGTTCAAAAATACCTTTGTCATCAAATTTAAACCCTAAGGTTAATAATTCTTGCAATAAATCCTGTCCCTGAAATGACTCGTCAATATCTGCCATTAAATTTATTGAGATAACCAGATCCTGGATCGGTGCAGTATCATGCTCAGTCCTTTCTGAAACCTGTTTTGCTGAAGACTGTGCTGATTTACTCTTCGTTATACTTTCTTTATCTGAGTTAGAATGGTCTGAGTTAGAATGTTCGGTTTTAATTTGTTCTCGATTTTCGTCATCAAAATCCAAGTTGACAGGCTGTTTTATTTCATCTTCCGGCCAATCAAAATCTGCTTGTTTATGTTTTTGACTATTATTTATTCCATCATCGTTGATAGTTAAGGTTTCCGTTTCATCAGAGGCAGAGGTCATCTCTGAGTTGAAAATTTCTTCATCGGTGATCTGCTCATTGTCTGTTAACTGATAGATACTTTGTTCTGAATCTTTTGTTTCATAAGGTTCTGATAAAATAGGCTCAACTCGGTGTTCCATAAAAGACTTATCATGCTCAACTGCTCTGGTTTGTTGTGATGAAAACACATTTTCCTGATCAATTAAGTCGTTATTTTCCCTATCATCATTTAGTTCTGATGATTTTTTATCACGCATTGCATCCCAGACAATATATACCAGAATGGCTAATCCCATTATCAATAAGATCCAACGAAGTTCTTCTGTCATTTTGTTAATCCTCAAGAAGCAACTAATGAAACCGCCTCACCAACATCAACTGACACCATTCGCGAGACACCCGCCTCCTGCATGGTAACACCCACCAGTGCACCTGCCATTTCAATTGCTTGTTTATTATGAGAAATATAAATAAATTGAATTGTCTCAGACATCTCATTAACCATGCGACAAAAACGTCCTACATTGGCATCATCTAAAGGCGCATCTACTTCATCAAGCATACAAAATGGAGCAGGGTTTAATCTAAATATTGCAAAAACCAAAGCTATGGCTGTCATAGCTTTTTCTCCACCTGATAACAGGTGAATAGTTGAATTTCTCTTTCCTGGAGGTCTTGCCATAATAGTCACACCAGTATCAAGCAAGTCTTCACCTGTTAATTCTAAATAGGCATGTCCCCCACCAAACACTTTGGGAAACAATTCTTGTAATCCTTTATTAATTTTATCAAACGTTTCTTTAAATTTAGTTCTTGTTTCTTTGTCTATTTTACGGATGGCCGATTCCAGTGTTTCCAAAGCCTCGACCAAATCGTCATTTTGTTCATCTAAATAGGTTTTTCGCTCACTCTGCGTTTCATATTCATCAATTGCTGCAAGATTGATAGCCCCAAGTCTTTCAATTTTAACTGCTATTTTAGCTATTTGCTGGCTCCATGATTCTTCCATGGCTTCTTCAGCAAGCGATTCCAGAACCAATTTTAAATCCTGATCTGCTTGTTTTAATTGCTCATTTTGATTTTCTCTTTGTACCGAAAGTGATTGCCACTGTAACTTTTCAGTTTCAAGTTTGCGTCTAACTGCATCAAGATTTTGTTCAAAGTTTAAACGTTGTTTTTCCAGTTTGCGCAAATGTTGCTCACAAAAATCAAGAGTTTCCCGTGCCTGTTTTAATTCTTGTTCTACTTCAAGATGCAACGATAAAGCTTTTTCCAGATCTTGTTGCATTTCTTCTATTGGCATCTCATTTTCTTCTAATGCCATAGCCAGAGTTTCTAAACGCTCATTCATCTCAATAACCTGAGATTGCGCTCTTTGTTGACTCGATTTAGTTGAATTAAGTTCTGTTTTTATGGATTCGGTTCTTAACGCTAATTTATGGACCAACTCTTTATCTTCACGAGCCTGATCTCTAACATGACTTAAATTGGCACGTCGCTCTTCTCGTTGTGTCATCAATTCTTCACGAGTCGTAGTATCTGCCGCCATTGTTTCCAAAAATTCTTCTAAATGAGCACGAGATTCAGCAAGAACTTGTTGTTCTTCATTTTGTTGCGATTCCAGTTCTGATAACTCTTTATCCAGCTGTGCCTGTCTTTGCTCCAGATGTTGCTGTCGCATGCGTTTTGATTCTAATTGACGCTTTTTTTCAGAACGCTGTCCATTAATTTGCAATAACTGTGCTTGCTGAGATTCCCAGGATTGTTCTAAAACACGTAACTGTTGAGCAAACTGTTGCTGTGAATCTTCTAACTCTTCTACTACAAGATTCTGTTCATCAAGTTGCAGCATGACATTAGCAAGTTCTTTTTCTCTTGCAAGCACCCCTGCAGCAGGATCGGCATCTCTACTTATACGTAACCAATTAGAACCAATCCAGATCCCATCACGGGTAACAATGGATCCAATGCTTGAAAGCTGGTTTCTTGCCGCCAATGCCTCAGCAAGAGTTTCAGCCACAAAAATAGATTGTAAGCCCACTTTGAATTTATCTGAGCCATCAACTTTGTCGGCTAATGGCAATAATGACCCCTTGTATACCTCAAACTGAGTAGTAGCGGATGATTCAATAAATGTTAAAGCGCCCTTTGAAAACTCTGATAATAGTGAAACAGGATCTTGTAATTCATCTACCACTACGGCTTGAAGATGATCTCCTAATACGGTTTCTACCGCTATTTCCCATCCATCATCAACAGTGATTTTTTCAGCCAAACGAACTGAGTTACTCAGCCCTTTCGTTTCAAGCCATTGGCTTACATGTTCTGAACGTTTACCAAGTGCTGCTTGTTGAAGAGCTTCGAGAGAGATCTGCTGACCTTTTAGTTGTTGTAATTTTTGTTGCTCAGATTTTAATTTGAGATTGGTTTCGTCTCTTTTTTGACGACTTTCAGAAATTTGTTGTTTAGCATCAGTGACTTTTACTTCAGCCTCTTCTGTAGCAATTTCAATTTCTTCAAATTCATCTACCAGATAAGAGATTTCCTGAGCATCAACACTTGACTCAATATTTTCTTTATCTGTTTTTAAGGTGTTCTTCTTGTGAGCCAATCGTTCCAGTAGTGATTCAAGATGTTGAATTCTGGTTTTTTGAACCTCTGTGCTTTGGATGTTTTCCGATGCTCTCTGGTTAAATTCATCCCACTCAGATTGCCAATTATGCATAGAAGTATCAAGATCAGTTAAACGAGAAGTTGACTCTTCAGATTTAGCTTTAACCTCTTCCACTTCAGGTTCCAGCATTTCCAGCTCTTCAACCAGATCTTCAACTTTTTGCGCATCAATGGTTTGATGTTCTGTAGCATTTTCCAGAGAGATTTGAGCTCTTGATAAATCCTGATTTAGCTGAACTTTACGTTCCGCACGATGCTTAAGTCCCTGTTCCAGTCTTGCTATATCGGCTCCTATGCCATAATAACGCCCCTGAACTTTATTAAATTGGTCATTTGACTCAATTTGCAACTGTCGTTTCTTTTCAATATCAGTATCCGTGCTTTGCTGCTCCGCTGATCTGGCTGCAAACTCAGTACCTAGTTCCTGAATATGCTTTTCAACCATTAACACCTGTTCATTTAAGTCTCGCCAGCGAATAGCGGCAAGTTCAGCTTTTAAATGTCTTTCTTCAGCTTTAAAGGTTTTAAATTTTTCTGCCGATTGGGCTTGGCGTTGAAGGTGTGAAAGTTGCTTACCTAACTCTTCTCTTAAATCATTGAGCCTGTCGAGGTTCTCTCTGGTATGTCTGATCCGATTTTCGGTTTCTCTTCTACGCTCCTTATATTTAGAAATGCCTGCAGCTTCTTCAATAAATACACGAAGCTCTTGCGGTTTCGATTCGATGAGTCTGGAAATCATGCCCTGTTCAATAATGGCATAACTTCTGGGTCCTAAACCTGTACCAAGGAAAATATCCGTAATATCCTTTCGACGGCAACGAGTTCCATTAAGATAATAGGTTGATTGAGAATCTCTCGTGACAGTTCGGCGAATAGAGAGCTCGTTATAACCAGCAAACTCACCCTGTAATTGACCATCGGAATTATCAAATACCAATTCAACACTAGCTTGTCCGACAGGCTTCCTGGCCGATGAACCATTAAAAATAACATCAGTCATCGATTCGCCACGCAGATTTTTAGCCGAACTTTCCCCCATAACCCATCTAACAGCATCAATAATGTTAGATTTACCACAACCATTAGGACCGACGATCGATGTTAAATTGTCGGGATATGGAACCGTGGTAGGATCAACAAAAGACTTAAAACCAGCAAGTTTGATTTGTTTTAGACGCATATATGTTTTAACTTATTGTTTATTAATATGATCATTAAATTTTAAAAAGTTCATTTAATTCAAATGGTTACTCATTAACGCACACAACAGATATCTCAATAGACACGTCTTGTAACTAATAGAGATTGTGGTCATTTAAAGTTTCGGGTAAATTTTACAAGATTAAATTTTGTATGGTTAAAATCAAGCTGAACCATTGTAAGCAATTATCCAGCTAAACACACTCCCAAACAGCAATAATTTTCACAAATATTATGGAAAAATGATGTTAAAAAACCTATCAACAGGTGCAGGATTCCTATTCAAGGGCTGGCAGATGATGTGGCATCCCCAAATTAGAGTATATGTCTGGATCCCATTACTACTTAACCTGATTTTGATTTCAATAGGGTTCTGGTTTGCGTTAGATCTATTAGAATCCACCATGAACTCATGGAAAAACTCCGATAGTTTCTGGGCTGAGCTGGTGCAAACGATGGACTGGTTGATCTATCCGCTACTGGTGATATCGATTTTTCTAACCGTATTATATGCCTTTACATTATTCGCTAACTGGATAGCTGCACCTTTTAATGGACTACTTTCTGAACGAATTGAAGAATTACTCACTGGCGCACAACCTCAGCAAACCTTTGTAGAGTTCATTAAGAATATTCCACGAATGTTAATGCGAGAATTACAAAAAATGCTCTATTACCTACCAAGAGCCCTATTCCTGCTAGCATTGTTTTTTCTTGGTATTACTACTCCGATAGCACCTTTTTTGTGGTTTTTCTTCTCAGCCTGGTTTCTCAGCCTACAATTTATAGACTACCCGATGGACAACAATCAAATCTCCTTTAAGCAAATGCACCAACTTATGCGAGAAAAACGTTGGCATAATCTGGGCTTTGGCATGAGTTGCACCCTGATCATGATAATTCCAATATTAAATATACTACTCATGCCTCTAGCTGTCAGTGGTGCAACTATTATGTGGGTTAATCTTTACAAATCCCCGGTTACTCAAGGACATGGGTTGTAATCTTTAAATTTTGACAATCGAACAGCTTCCTCAATAAGAGCATCAAAAGATGCTCGTTCACCACTTACTTTAAGTTGGTTGTACCAAAAATTAAACAAGATCTCATCATGACTCATTAAATTCTGAGCTTTGTGACGATTTTGATTGTTTTCATTGGCCTCGAATTCATAAATTTTTTGTTTAATCTCATTGCTCGCAGCTTTGTTGCCAAGATTTTGGTAAACAAGATACTCAAACCAGAAGCCCAATTTATTGGATAAATAGGTATTTCCCTTCTCAACCATTCTCATCCCTGTATTTACACAAAGTTGAGCTATATCTGCCCTGTTTTTTGAATTCTTACGACAAAAGTTGACGATCGGAGTATAGCTACCAGAGTATATAGCTGAGGTTTCACCAATGGCAGTTACTTTGGTTTGAGTATTATTTTCTTCGCCTGCAGATAACAAAGCCTGCTCAAACAGACTAATATGTTCACCATAATATTCATTAAAAAGTGGCGCATCAACAACATGATTTAAGGCGTTAATTGTTCCTTCAACATCCCTGTTTTGAGCCCTTAAAATAGCTATATTCAACCAAAGCGCGCCATTGTTTGGATCGGTAGCAATAGCAGTATTTTCCTGAGATATATCACAGTTATCCACTTTTGCTCCACATTCAACTATCAGACTCCAATTAGCCAGTTTATTGTCAGGATGCGTATTAATAAAATCCTTCAATCTTTCTAAACGAGCTTCTTCACCAACATCTAAATCTATAATACTATAAGCAAGTTTGTCTTCAGACTGCCTGGAGTTTTGTAAATAGTCCATAAGACGAGAGAATTTAGCCCGGGCATCTTGTTGAAGTTGCCTATAATCAATTTCTCTGGCACCACAGGTCAAAATATATTTATCTTTGCGCACATCTGTTTTTGAATGCATACTCTGATTGATGTTTGCTAATTCAGAGTGTAGGTTAGTATCAGGATATTTTTCCTGTTCAGGATGAAGTGTTGAAATTTGCTCGGCTATTGCATTTGTAAGGTCATTTTTTAAGGCAGGTTGTATTGTTGCTGATGGTATTAGCCTGAACCATCCTGATAAAACACTGGATAGCACACCAATAATTATCACAACAATCGACACAGTTAAGGTCAATAATGCTCTGGAAAAAGTGAAAATACTCTTTTTTGTCAAAGATGCTCCTATCTTTCGTATTAAAATACCTATAAAAGGTGTCCTTAAGTTACTTTCCCAAAACCACTATCCTTATTTCAAAGTTACTTTCCCAAAACCACTATCCTTATTTCAGGAATAATTATGTACCCCTATCCTGTACCAAAATCCACGGCACTATCACAACAGCCCAAACCTCCTTATTTGACTCAGTCCACTGGCGTGCCAGTTCATCTGGCATTTTGCACATTTTTTGGCTGGTTAAGAGCGATTTAATACCCACATGATCATCTTCGCTAAATTTCTGAGCTACATCGATTAAATCCAGTGAAGCATCAACCCAGATCACATCTCCCTTAGCAAAGAACAATTGCAATTCTTGCCAGGCAATTTTGGCTGTTTGTAAATTAATAGTTTGATTTCTGTCAGTTGGCAATTCTGACTGCTCTGGCTTGAAGCGATTTGGCATAGAGGGCTCTTTATAATGCTGAAAATTAAGCTTAAACAGACTATTTTACTTTTCACAAATATTTAACCTGAACTCTGGTTAATTAAAGTAAGTCTGTAACTATTTTATCACTGATTTTAAACAAATATGGAGCTTAGCAAAAATTTCTTTTAAAATGCTTTGCTTTAATGGTGTTTCTCGGCTGATCTCTGTAGTGAGCGAATGTCTTAAACAACAATGTAATAGCCACAATTTCAATAAATCAGGATTTTTTGTGTCAAAACCAGATCAAATTTTCTCTAAACCACTCACAACAGAAACTTTCAAGTTTGATGAAGTGGTCGCTGAAGTGTTTCCCGACATGATCAGCCGTAGTGTTCCCGGGTATAGTGCTATTATTGAAGGTATTGGTAAGTTAGCCTATCAGCTCATTCAACCTGATACCATGGTTTATGATCTTGGCTGTTCATTAGGTGCAGCAACCTTATCCATTAGAGAACAGGTTACTGATAGAAATTACTCAATTATCGGCTTAGATAATTCATCAGCTATGGTGGAACGCTGTCGTCAACACCTGCAAATTTATCGTTCAGATATTCCAACAGAGATTAAATTGGCCGACATCCTCAATTATGATTTTAAGCCAGCATCTTTTATAGCATTAAATTTCACACTACAGTTTCTCGACAAAGCAAGACGTTTAGAACTTTTAAAGACTATTTCTCGCATTATCGTGCCAGGTGGTGCTTTAATTCTTTCTGAAAAACTGGCTTTCAATGACAAAAATACTGAACACATGTTTACCGAGCTTCATCACCAATTTAAAAAATCTAATGGTTATAGTGACCTGGAAATCGCTCAAAAAAGAGCGGCTTTAGAGAAAATATTGATTCCTGAGAGTTATCAGGAACACAGCCAAAGGTTATACGATGTGGGGTTTTCACAGGTTGACTGCTGGTTTCAACATTATAATTTCGCTTCCTTCGTAGCCGTTAAACCTCGCGCCTGAAGCTATGAATATCACCGATTGCAATCAGGATTTCATTCAACTTGAAGCCTCATCTCTTAGTAAATGGGTTCCAGCACTACAAGCAGGGTTTAAACAACGATTTGAAACTTTTCAACACGGAAAACACACAGATTGGAAAGAACTTCTTAGCCAGTTGCCCTCCCTTGAGCTTTTAACAAGTACTACACCTTTAACTGCCACTGACATCGACTTAACTCATGGTGTATCTATTGGAAACATTGACCATCTTAAGGCTGCTCAACGAGAAAGCTTTAAAACGTTACTCAAAAAATTCCATCCCTGGCGTAAAGGGCCATTTGATCTCTTTGGCATTCGTATTGACACTGAATGGCGTTCTGACTGGAAATGGGAACGCTTGATAAAGCATATTTCCCCTTTACAATACCGTCGAGTGTTAGATATTGGCTGCGGCAACGGCTACCACCTCTGGCGCATGTTAGGCGCAGGTGCCAGCCGTGCGGTAGGCATTGATCCTTCACAATTATTTTGGGCACAGTTTCAAATCATTAAACATTTCTTACCTGATTATCCTGCCCACATGATCCCTGTTGGTATAGAACACCTGCCCGATAATTTTACCCATGAGGGTTTTGATACGATATTTTGTATGGGAGTTCTTTATCATCGACGTTCCCCCATTGATACCCTGATCCATTTGAGAAAAATACTCCGTACAAAGGGTGAATTAGTCTTAGAAACTCTTGTGGTTGATGGTGATGAAAGTCAGGTACTTATGCCAAGTGATCGATACGCCCAAATGAGGAATGTGTGGTTTTTACCCTCTGTCAAAGCTCTGGAACTCTGGCTAAAACGAGCTGGTTTTAATAACATAAGAACCATCGATATCAACGTCACCAGCACTGAAGAACAAAGACAAACGGATTGGATGACCTTCCATTCTTTAAAACAATTTTTAAACAAAAATGACCCTGGTTTAACTCTTGAAGGATACCCAGCCCCTACGCGTGCTATCGTCTTGGCTGAATCACCTTAAAGTTCCGCCCCCTTTTTCTCCATTAGTGAGAACACAAACTTAAAAACACAATTATAAAAATTTATGTAAGCTACTGATTTGATGTATAGTTATACAAAAGATAATATACCCGTGCTACCTCAAGATGCACGGGTATAAAGAACACAGGGAATTTAAATTGTTTAAAGAATCGGGAATCAAAGCTCGAGTATTGATGCTTGCCATCTTACCTACTTTATTGATATCCATTACATTGGCATTGTTTTTTATTATTACCCGCGCCAATGACCTACAAACATCGCTGGAACAACGTGCAAAAACCATTGCACGACAGCTCGCTTATGCCAGTGAATTTGGTTTAACAACAGGTAATAAAATCATCCTAGGCCGTCTTGCCAATATCACACAACAGGGCGATTCAGATATTACAGGCCTAATGTTATTTGATGCCGAAAATCAACCTTCATTACCCACAAATAACTCAGCATTAACTCAACGTGTCATATGGTCAGAAAAAGATATCCCTGTTGAAGAAATACTTATCAGGACTGAAACATCAATAAAGGTCTATGTACCAGTTACCAGCCATTCTTTGCCTTTAACAGAGTACGATCTTACTAGGTGGCTTCGCTCTGGTGGAGAACAGTTACAGCTGGGTTACGTTGTCATCGAAATGTCAACAGCCGAATCGGAACTGGCATCTTATAAAAGTCTTTTAACCAGTTTTATGATCATAATCTCTAGCATCATACTCAGCATCCTCTTCGCTATGAGAATGGCTAAAGGCGTTACAAACCCCATTATTACCATGGCTAAAGCTGTAGATAATATCCGACAGGGAGCTCTTAGCACTCGAGTCTCAACCCACTCAAGTGGAGAAATGAAAATACTTGATGAAGGTATTAATGCCATGGCAAGTTCCATGCAAAAAGCCCAGGAAGATATGCAACACAGTATTGAACAGGCAACAGCGGATTTAACTCAAACCCTGGAAACCATTGAAGTTCAAAATATCGAACTGGACATCGCTCGAAAACAAGCTCAAGAAGCAAGTAAGACTAAATCTCAATTTTTAGCCAATGTCAGCCACGAAATCAGAACACCCATGAATGGTGTTATTGGTTTTTGTAATTTATTACTTAAGACCGATCTTAATGATACTCAAAAAGAATATATGATGACCATTAAGAAATCCTCCAGAGGATTACTTACAATTATTGATGACATTTTAGATTTTTCCAAAATTGAAGCTGGAAAAATGGAGTTTGAAACTAGTTCTATTTCTCTAAGAAGTTGTGTTGAAGATGTATTAACCATTTTGGCTCCAGTAGCCAACGACAAAAACCTGGAGCTTGTAGGCCTAGTCTATCAGGATGTGCCAGACAGACTCTCGGGTGATAGTTTACGAATAAACCAGATTTTAACTAACCTGATCAACAACGCTATCAAGTTTACAGACAAAGGAAGCATTGTAGTAAGAGTTATGGTTGAACAGGAATATGACCATGAATTACTCATCAAAATAGTGGTTTCGGATACAGGGCTTGGTTTAAATAATGAACAACAGGAAAAGTTATTTCAATCTTTCACACAAGCAGATACTACTACTACACGAAAATATGGAGGAACGGGATTAGGTCTGGCCATTAGTAAAAACCTGGTAGATAAAATGGGAGGCGAGATTGGCATTGATAGTGTCTTGGGGCAAGGCTCTGACTTTTGGTTTACTTTAAAATTACAACTGGCACCAGGTTTATCCAACCCAACATTACCACTTAGCCACTGGAAAAAACTTGAAACATATATTTATGATCCACATAAAATAGCCAATCTTGTTACAACTCATCACCTACAGGAGTGGGGATTTAAAACCAATAGTTTCGAAAATTTTGATACATTTCTGGCTGAGCTAAATAAAACCCGAATAGAAAGCAGTATTTTAATCAGTGAAAAAGCCCCATTACTGCTAATCAGTTATAAAGATGGTGATGACTCTCTTGAAAGATTGCAAAATTGGATAAATAAACAAACTAACTTTCAAGGAAAAATTATTATCCTCTGTCCTGACAACTTCCACCCAGAAATAAATAATCAATTTCAATATCCAATTAATAAGGTTTTAACAAAACCCCTGATTGCCTCAAAATTATACTCTGCCATTGAGCATATATACCCACAACAATTGCAGGAGCCTTCTGACGAAAAGCTAATTTTCATACCTCATAAAAATCTTAATAATAAAATACAAATACTTCTGGTAGATGATAATGAAGCTAATTTAAAGCTCCTTTGTGCCCTGTTATTAGATCTATCCTTTCAGCCTGTAACTGCTAAAAATGGTTTTGAAGCCGTTGAAAAATCAAAAAATCAAACTTTCGATATCATATTTATGGATATACAGATGCCAGGTATGGATGGAATAGAAGCCACAAGAAAGATCCGTACAGATAGCATTAACAGACAGACACCAATTATTGCTGTGACAGCGCATGCCATGAAGGGTGAGAAAGAAAATTTATTGAGTAAAGGACTAGATGATTACTTATCAAAACCAATAAATGAAGATCAGTTAATTAAATGCCTGCATCATTGGACAAGCACTGAAATTACGACATCAAATGCACAGCAAACAGATCCTGCACAAGCAAAAACAGATCTTCAGGATGAATACCATCCAATTGATTGGGAGCTGTGTTTAGAGCGTGCAAATGAAAAACAGGATCTAGCCATTGACATGCTCAGCATGCTGGTTAAATCTATCCCCGAAACTCGTCTTCGACTTAAAAAACATTATCAATCACAAGACTTACCGAACCTGATTGCAGCTGTACATAAATTACATGGCGCGACCTGTTATACAGGCGTAGCAAAACTTAAACAAAACTGCTTAGAACTTGAACAGGAGTTAAAATCAAATGGACTCTCAGATAAAGTAGCTTCATTTTACCAAAGCCTGATAGACGAAATGGAGCTGGTTGAGAAAGAGTATGAAATTGTTAGAGAGAATTTCAGTTGATGGGATTCGGTGTACATGCACTATAAGCAAGAGAAATAGATAACCAGAAAAAATGTTCACTATTCGTTCAAGTTACTGATATATTTTGTTGTGGGAGATGGATGTTCTGTCTCATTTTTTCATTTGTATCCTAATATTTTTTCTTCAAATTTAATTTCCTAATTACTTTCAGTATTCTTGATTCTTTGTTTCGTCATAGGGTGGCTAGATAAAAAAGACAGTGTATCATCTGAAGAATGGCTGTTTTCCAACTTTAGAAGCATTGTTGAAAACGCTTTCTCTGGTATGTTCTTTTTTCGAAGATATTCAATGGCAAATTGATCGGCTTCGGTTTCAAAAGAACGAGAGTAATTGGCTTGTATAAGAAGTGTCGGTAATGATGCTGTTAGAGAACTGGCTGTTCCAACATCACCAGACATGATCGAAACCAGTACAACTATCGACATACTCTGTAAAACTTGACGTAAAGAATGGCGCTCAACAACATGACCAATTTCGTGAGCAAGTACTGATATAATTTGTTGATTATTGTCTGCTAATTCTACCAATTGATCGGTAACAATAATGTCACCTGATGGTAAAGAAAATGCATTGGCTCCCATGGAGCTACCGTTTCTAAAGTGCAATATTAGCGTTTGCTCAACCTGAAGTTCTTCGGACATATTCTTAAATTCATTGAGCAGCAGTTCACGCTGTTCTTGCTTTAAGTTACTTGTTTCGAAATAAAGCTTGTCAAGAAGTTCTAATGTACCTCGACCCAATGAATTATTGATTGATTTAGGTATCGCCACAGCAGCTTTATTTGCTAAAAATGGGATACCATGGGTAATGCCACTCACAACTATCCCAATCACTAGAATAGACATTATTATAATTAACTTCATTTTTGATTCTAATAAATAAAGAATTTCATGGCCAGGGTTTGAACTAAATCGGCTGGCAATTTGGTCGATTGCATCATTGTCAAAGCTTTCAATCTTTGCGCCATTGGCAAAGCGAATATATCGAGCAGAACTACCGACTCGTGGACTGATGTTATCAATCGTTGAACCGATAGGTCTCTGTGCATTGTCTATATCAATAAAAATATCGCCCGAAGGATAGAAGAAAAAACTACTTTGTTGTTTTTGAGAGGTTCCTTTAACAAAATAGTTTCCATTAATCTGAATCAAAGGGCTATTTCCATATCAAATACTTCACCAATTTCTTCACCAAAAGCTTGATCATCATCCAAAGCCTGGTCGATGTAGTGACTGAGATCACCATGAACATACATTTTTGTACAAGATGCTCTGTATTTAGCAACACGAACCATGGCCCAGGGAGTCGCTAAACCAAGAGTACTTACAATGGCGATTAAATTCATGACATATATACCAAATAGTTCATCACCATACATGTTACTTTCAAAACGATGACTGTCTAAAGTTGTACCATTAATAACAATATTATTAATTCCTGCATGAATGCTTGCTGTCATATATAGATAACCAAAAGCAATTGCTACTACACCTAACCAAACAAATGCTGAGCTCAAAAATCCGCTAATAATAGCACTGAGAAAATATATTCCTCCAGCTCGGAAATAAACACTATAAAAATCACCCGATATAGCATTTAATTTAAAACGAGTTGCACCAAAAGAAGAAAAGTTTATAAATAACATTTTACGCTTTAATACGATATAAGGATAAAGGAGAAACAGTGTAAAAGGTAGTAAAACAGGCAGGGCTGTCCACGCCATTAAAGCGTCGGCATACTTCCCGTGATAATTAAATCGTACGTTTCGATACATGGTATTTCTTAAACGAAATTTTAGTGAACGAGTAATCAGAAGTGGCAAAGCAGGCAATGCAACAACAAAAATCCAAGAATAAAGTGGATAAAAATAATCTACACTCAGATATCCTATTAAAAATATTACAGCAATAATTCGACCTTTTAATATAGCCACAGGTTTTGCAAGATATTCGAAGGCACTCCCATCCAGTAACGTGTTACCATAAAAATACTTTTTACTTCGAACTTTCGCCCAAGCTGAATAAATACCGAGAGTAATGATAGAAAGACCTACATTAACTATCCATATCTTAAAATATTCCTGCCAGTTTCCATGAAATTCAAATGTTCGTGCTTTAGTCATTACATAAGCATTATTTTGTTCCTGGCTCGTTCCTTTTGAGGCATCACGCCCCCTCTCCTTCTCAGTTATGCATCGACGGATAATTTCCGTTCTTTCCGGATATTCTTCTTCGTTAACATGCTCTAGAGCATCGTATAACTCCTCAAGAGAATAGTTTTGATAATTAGGGTTATCCATAACTTAATAATACTCCAATGTATTTAATTGATTTGAAAAAACTCAGTCACTACAGCGTTTTTTTTACTGACTACTAAAAATATCTCTTTGCCATTTAATCCAATAATGTGACTGCAACGATTAATGGGGAGTCACTTGAAGAGCAAACTCCTCAAGAAATTACCAGACTGAAGATTTATTGAACCTATATACCATTCAAATTTGAGTTGCATTATTACATATCGATAAGACTGTTTTTCGTCAAATACTGCCAAAAAGTGGTCTATTTCGGACATTTCGCATATATTTTGTTCATAATTCAAACTGTTGTCTATATACAACACTCTCTTCTCCGCCTATATCAATGGCGTTGTCAATCAAGCAATCCTACCTCCACATAAACAAAAAAGATTGACGCAATAAGGCTAGATTTTTGACACAAAACCACAAATTTTAGATCTGTGCCTGTTTCATTATATTCTCTGCCTGTCATTGTTTATTATTAATTTCATCCATGAAAGGAAATGGTTTACATTATCAAATTGCCAGACTTTCATTACAACAAGCAAATACCTAAATAAACATGATAGATTACCCTGGTTTACTGTAGGGTATTCTCTATTAAAAAATTGTCTGATTATTATCTCCTTCCATCCAGTTATTTCCAAAGATTAACTTAAAAAATGACAAGGAACGGCTGTTGTTTGTTGGTAGTTTGTTAATGTATTTGGCAATTGCTGTTTATTGTGTTACGTTTGTTGGATTGGTTACAAAACGAACACTTTTTATTGGAAATTTTGTGTTTTGGTTGTAACGATCCCAATTTGCTGGTGTTTTTAAGCGGCTTTATGTTTGGATGAAAAGTAATGTCGTATTGGATGCTGAAGATAACTGAGTGTTATTGATTTGGTATCACAAAGAAATTGGAATAAGTGAAATTAAACATTTCTGTGTTTTCTATTCTTGAGTTTTTCTTTTTTATTTTTTCTCTGCTTGAAAAATACATATGCCTGATTGGGTAAAACTTGCCTTGCAAAACTGGGGTGTCATTCGGAACATTTATTTAGCCAGGGCATGTGAAAAGTAAGCTGCTTTTATCACAGGTGTTTTTCGAATAAATTTCATATCATATTGAGTTGAAATTGTATTGTTTTAAGTAGTTTATACCTATATAAAAAAAATAATGAAGGAACCATAAAATGATATTATCGACAAAAAAAATTAAACGAAGAAAGACTTTATTTTTAAGTATTGTATTATCCATTACGGCAATAAGTGTTGTGATCGCAGGAGCCGTTCATGGCTTCTTTTTGGCTGACGGTGTTACCTTTGTTGAAACAGAGCCAGAACTTATTCCTGAATATGCCTTTATTGGCGCATTTGAGGGCGGGCTGACTGGTACTAAAGCCGATGCAGCTATTGAGATAGCTGTACCAGAAGAAGTACAGAACGGCGGAGGTGGTTACAATATTCCCACCGGTTCAGCACCGAGCCCTTTATATGGCGCAGCAGCTTTTAGTCAGAAAATGTTACGTTTTGAGGAATTCGGTACTCAGAACCTACCTGCTGAGCCAGATATTATGCGGGGGGGCACTTTTCCGCCTCCAGTTACTCCACAAAGTGGTCCTGTTGGTATAGCTCTTGATACATTTTTAGATCAGGACATTTTTCCATATCCAGTTATTGAGGTAAATCCAACTCCTACTTTGCCAGAAGAAATAAATCCCTGGCGTACAGACATTGAAGCATTCCTGGGGCGTCCATTAATTGCTCCGCCAGCGGAAGGTCGTCCTCCAGGACCGCTGTGGGCTCATCAACGTTACAATGAATTTTCCCCACAGGTTTACTTTAAAACTGCTCAAGCCGGTGCGCGAGATAATGGAGGTTTGCGTGATAACAAACAACGACATGGTTACAATAAAGGCGAGTTTGCACCAGGTGGGTTGTATCATAACACCGTTGGCGCAGCAGGATTTGATGGAACAACCGCAGGCATACAGATTAAATTACATCCATTGATGCCCGTGCAGGAGCAAAACTCGATTTTTACATTTGACGGCACTTTGCCACCCAAATTGTTATCTGTGCGTTATGGTGAAAGTACATTAATGCGTCACTACAACGCATTACCCATTGATCCTTCATCGAATAACGGTTTTGGTTTACATACAATCTCTACCCACGAGCACAATGGCCATAATCCTGCTGAAAGTGACGGTTATACTCAGTCCTTCTTTTTCCCGGGGCAGTTCTATGATTATCGTTGGCCAATACAGTTAGCTGGTTACGATAGTATCAACACCAATGCGAATGATCCCAGAGCCGCATTTCCTTGTTCTGCGGGTGAGCAACTGATCCTTAACCAAGGTACTGCAACTGAAGAAATCAAAAGTTGCCGACTGGCTTGTCCCACCTGTTCTTACGGTAACATTAATATTCGTGGCGACTGGCATGAGACAATGAGTACACATTGGTTTCACGATCACATGCTGGATTTTACTGCGCAAAATGTCTATAAGGGCAATGCTGCGATGATGAACTATTACAGTGCCATTGACCGCGGTAACGAAGCTGTTAATGATGGTATCAACCTACGTTTTCCAAGTGGCACATCTCTTGACTGGGGAAATCGTGACTATGATGTTAACATCTTGATGGCCGACAAAGCATGGGATTCCACTGGTCAACTCTTTTTCAATATATTTAATACCGATGGCTTTTTAGGTGATCAGATGACAGTAAACTGGTTATATAAACCAGTGCTTGATGTAAGAGCTCGACGATACCGGTTTCGTCTGTTGAATGGTTCAGTCTCTCGATATTTTAAAGTTGGCGTAGTCACTGAGACTGGCGCCCCTGTTCCGTTTCATATGATTGCCAATGACGGTAATATTATGGAGCATGCTGTGCCTTTCCCTAATGGAATACTGCCCACACAGTCGATTGCTGAGCGCTATGACATCATTATTGATTTCAAAAATTATGCGCCTGGAACAAAGATCTATCTGGTAAATCTGATGGAGCATAAAAATGGTAAGGGACCAGAAAAAGATGCAGTACCCATGGCTGATGTACTTTCTGGCGCATATAACCCCATAATTGATAATGGAGAATGGAAAGACGGTGATCCCGCTGTTGGTAAATTCCTTCAGTTCGTAGTCGCTCCCTATAATG
>JBFFIY010000042.1:0-34670 GCA_041556195.1 Enterobacterales bacterium | reverse complement strand
TTTGATGCCGCTTTTGTCGCGGTGGGCGCTCATATTAGTAAAAAAATTGATATCCCGGCTCGGGAAGCTGGCCGTATGATGGATGCGGTTAGTTATTTGCGTGATGTTGGTTCTGGAAAAAAACTTCAACTGGGTCGCCGGGTTGCCATTTATGGTGGCGGTAATACGGCGATGGATGCAGCTCGCACGGCGAAACGACTCGGTGCAGAAGAAGCACTTATTATTTATCGTAGAGACATGGATAATATGTCTGCGCACCAGTTTGAAGCGGAAGAAGCTTTAGAAGAAGGTGTAAAAATCAACTGGTTACGGACTATCAAAGAAATTGATTTTGACCAGATCACTGTGGAAAAAATGGTGATAGATGAGAATGGTCGACCACAACCAACCGGCGAACATGAAATTCTGGCTGCAGATGCTCTGATTTTAGCTGTAGGACAAAATATCGATTCGAAGTTACTCAAACATTTTCCTGAAGTGAAATTTAAGAATGATGGTACCGTGCTGGTTGATCAGCAAATGATGACAGCGGCAACTGGTATATTTGCTGGAGGCGATATGGTACCCAGTGAACGAACTGTGACCATTGCTACTGGCCATGGCAAAAAGGCAGCACGTCATATTCATGCTTTCTTATCAAGTGCTGTTTATAGTCCAGGAGAAAAAACACCAGTTGTACCTTTTGATTCATTACATTTGTGGTATCACACAGATGCTGAGGTTTCGGAGCAACCTGCCATTTCTGTGGAAAAACGAACACAATCCTTCGATGAAGTAATGGGCGGGTTGACTCGGAAAGAAGCGACTTACGAAGCGAGTCGCTGTTATAGCTGTGGAAATTGTTTTGAATGTGATGGTTGTTACGGGGCCTGCCCGGAAAAAGCCATTATTAAGCTAGGTGCAGGTCGTTTTTATCAGGTTGATTATTCTAAGTGTACGGGTTGCAGTGCCTGTACTTTGCAGTGTCCCACAGCGGCCATTCATATGGTTGATTATAATTCTCTATAATGATTAGGGGTATATAAAATTGACAGACTCAGCAATTGAAAAAACAATCGATGGTGGGGAAGCTGCTGTATACGTGGCCTATCGAACCAACGAAGTTTGTGCGATTTATCCAATTACCCCGTCTTCAACCATGGCTGAACTAGCCGATCAATGGTCCAGTCAGAATACAAAAAATATTTGGGATAATGTTCCCCTGATCGCAGAAATGCAAAGTGAAGGGGGGGCAGCAGGTACTGTGCACGGAGCCCTTCAAACAGGTGCATTAACCACAACCTTTACTGCATCGCAGGGATTAATGTTAATGATCCCAAATATGTACAAAATTGCGGGCGAATTAACGCCTACAGTTTTCCATGTCGCAGCACGTGCGTTGTCTACTCAAGGGTTATCTATTTTTGGTGATCACCAGGATGTAATGGCGGTTCGTATGACTGGTTTTGCATTATTGGCATCAGCATCGGTTCAGGAATGTCACGATATGGCTCTTGTTACTCAGGCTGCAACTCTTAAAAGTCGGGTTCCTTTCATTCATTTTTTTGATGGTTTTCGAACCTCTCATGAAGTGAGCAAAATAACTTTGCTCAGCGATGAGCAAATCCGCAACATGATAGACGATCAGTTGGTATTCGCTCATCGGGCTCGAGCACTCAATCCTGACAAACCGTTTATGCGGGGTACGGCACAAAATCCGGATACTTATTTTCAATCAAGAGAGTCAGCAAGTCCCTATTATTTAAAGGCAATTGATGAAGTCGAAAAATTACTGGAGGAATTTGCCAGTCTCACTGGCCGCAAATATCAGCTTTTTGAATATTATGGAGACAAAGATGCTAATCGGGTAATAATTATCATGGGTTCAGGCTCGGAAACTGCTATCACTACTGCAGATCACCTCAATCAAAAAGGTGAAAAGGTGGGCGTGTTACGAGTTCGTCTTTATCGTCCATTTAGTGCCCGACATTTTCTTGAAGCTTTGCCACAGTCTGCCAAAAAGATTGCTGTTCTAGACAGAACGAAAGAGCCAGGCAGTAGTGGTGAACCGCTTTATAAGGATGTGTTGACGGAATTGGGACAGGCCTTCGCCCGAGATAAAATTCCGCATTTTCCTTTGGTGATTGGTGGTCGATACGGACTTAGTAGTAAAGAGTTTACGCCATCAATGGTAGCCAGGATTTTTGAAGAACTAAACGAAATTGAACCGAAGAATAGTTTTACTATCGGTATTAATGATGATGTTTCGCATTCTAGTCTTGAGGTAAGTAAAGTTCTTGATATTGAGTCTGACTCGGTTGTTCGTGCCATGTTTTTCGGCCTTGGTTCGGACGGTACAGTGGGTGCTAATAAGAACAGTATTAAGATTATTGGTGATGAGGAAGGTTATTACGCTCAAGGTTATTTTGTTTACGATTCTAAAAAGGCTGGTTCACAAACTACTTCACATTTAAGGTTTGGTCGTGAACCAATCCGCGCTCCTTACCTGATCGGATCTGCAAATTTTCTCGCTTGTCATCAGTTTAATTTTGTTAATTATGTTGAAATGTTGGATCGCGCTAAACCTGGCGCTACGTTTCTGTTGAATAGTCCCTATGATCAGGATGAAGTATGGCAGCATATTCCTGCTCATGTACAACAGGATATTATCAATAAAAAAATCAAATTCTATATCATTGACGGGGCTAAAGTTGCACGCTCTGTCGGAATGGGAAGAAGAATCAATACGGTGATGCAAACCTGTTTCTTTGCCTTGTCTGGCGTTATGCCCAAAGATCAAGCCATAGAAAAAATAAAGCAGGCTGCCGAAAAAAGCTACGCTAGAAAAGGGAATGAAATCGTTCGCCGAAACTTTGCAGCAATTGATCATGCGCTCATGCATTTACATCAGGTCAATGTGCCAGAGCAGGTGTCGGCGCTCAAACCGGAGTCAAGCAACGATAATTTTGATCAGGCACCAAAATTTGCCAGAACAGTAACTGCGGAAATGTTCCGTGGTAGAGGCGATCTGATCCCGGTAAGCATGCTACCAGATGATGGCACCTACCCAACGGGCACCAGCCAATGGGAAAAACGTAACATTGCACACGAAATACCTATTTGGGATCCAGAATTATGTATCCAGTGTGGTAACTGCTCCATTGTTTGCCCCCATGCGGCAATCCGGGCCAAGTTCTATAACATTGAGGAACTGGATAATGCGCCCACAACCTTTCGTTCTACTCATGTTACTGCCAGAGGATTTCCAGATGTTCGATATACCATTCAGGTTTATCCTGAAGACTGCACTGGGTGTCAGCTTTGCGTAAAAGCCTGCCCAGGCCAGGATCCAAATGATGAACATCATTTTGCCATTAATATGAGTGACAATACGCAGCATATTGAAGCCGAAAAAAACAACCTTATGCATTATGAAAAAATACCTTATCAGGAAAGGGCGCGGGTAGATTTTTCCAACGTCAGAGGTGTACAGTTTCTGGAACCTCTGTTTGAGTTTTCCGGTGCTTGCTCAGGTTGTGGAGAAACCCCCTATTTGAAGCTGATCAGCCAACTGTTCGGTGACCGTTTAATGGTGGCCAATGCAACTGGTTGCTCTTCTATTTACGGTGGTAACCTGCCAACTACTCCATGGGCCAAAAATTCAGAAGGGCGTGGACCAGCCTGGTCAAATTCACTGTTTGAAGATAACGCCGAATTTGGTTTTGGTTACAGGCTTACAGCCGATAAACATCTTGAACTGGCCAGAAAGCTACTCGCTGGTTTGAAAGATCAACTTGGTGCAGAGCTGGTTAAAGAAACATTACAGGCCCCACAAGCCATGGAGTCAGAGATCCGTAAACAACGGATCCGCGTTTCTATGGTCGAAGAGAAATTGCACCAATTAGATATTCCAAAAGCCAGAGAGCTGTTGTCAGTTTTAGATCATATGGTACGACGTTCAATCTGGATTGTCGGTGGTGACGGTTGGGCTTATGATATTGGTTATGGCGGTGTAGACCATGTACTCGCCAGTGGTAGAGATGTTAACTTTCTGGTTATGGATACCGAGGTCTACTCTAATACAGGTGGGCAGGCATCTAAGGCTACACCGATTGGTGCTGTTGCAAAATTTGCTGCTGGCGGTAAAGTGGTACCTCAAAAAGATCTGGCATTACAAGCCATTGCCTATGGTAATGTCTATGTTGCCAGAGTTGCGCTGGGGGCCAGCCCGCAACAGACCCTACAGGCATTCCGTGAGGCAGAGGCATATAATGGCCCGAGTCTGATTATTGCCTATAGTCCTTGCATAGAACATGGCATCAATATGGAAAATGGATTGCAACAACAGGAGATGGCTGTGAAATCAGGATATTGGCCATTGTACCGATACAACCCTGAGCTTAGATCTGCACAGCGTAATCCTTTTATGCTTGACTCACTTCGTCCCAAAATTAGCGTCAAAGATTATGCTTATAGAGAAGATCGTTACCTCAGCCTGACCAGATCTCATCCTGAAGAAGCTGAACGATTAATGGAAATGGCACAGCTCGTTGTCAACCAGAAATGGTCAGTGTATGAGGAAATGGCTACCAGAGATGCCTCACAGTTTGTACCGGATACTCGGGCAAACTGATGTCGTGCAAAAGAATTGCAATAAGTTCGTATCTCATGCATCCAATAATCCGAGTTATGATAACTGGCTAGAAGATATGTTCAAAAGCGAAATCGAAAATTATTCTACTTTTGAAATAATGAAAGAAAATTTTGGCATTATGGATTTTCTATTTCTATTTTTAGGTATTGGTACAGCATTTCGATTAGGTAGTGGTCTAAAAAATACTTAATGAAAACCTGAGTCACACAGACCGAAATCTGAAAATAATAGGTAGAAGTTTCTTTTTGAAATATTTTTTACTTTGTAAGTTTCCACCGAATACACCGAATACACCGAATACACCGAATACACCGAATACACCGAATAGATAAGTATCCTACACATCACTGACAGGCCACAGACTATGCCCATCAGGTGAAGATGCAGAATTTTCAGAACAGCCTTCTTTCGATTGCCGGATACAGTTAATTTTATAAAGTTCCTTCTATTTATTTAGATTCATGAATAGAGCTATTTAATGACCTTTAAAATTGGCTGGTCTTTTTTCTAAAAATGAAGCAACACCTTCCCGGTAATCATGGCTTTTACCCAGATATTGCATAGCCGCTCTTTCACGTTCTAATTGAGCTGGAAGGCTATAATCGAAAGCACTGTGTACCAATGTTTTTATATGAGCCAGTGCTTCTGTAGGTTGAGTGGCGAGATGTTTGGCTAGTTCTGAAGCTTCTGACATAAGGTTTTCATTATCTACGACTTGATAGATTAATCCCCATTGTTCGGCTTTTTCCGCAGGTAGCTTGTTGCCTAACATAGCCATAGCTTTAGCTCTTGGCAAACCCAGGGCACGGGCAAAATGCCAGGAACTACCCGAATCTGGTACTAAACCCACTTTGGAAAAAGATAAGATGAAAGAAGAAGAACGAGCGGCTATTACGATATCGCAAGCCATAACAACACTGGCTCCAGCTCCTGCTGCAACTCCATTCATGGCACATATAACAGGCATCGGTAGACTGGTTAGTCTTCGAATGAGTGGGTTATAGTATTTCTCAACGGATAGTCCTAAATCTGGAGCCTGATTCTCATTACCACTTTCACTATTATTATCAGAGTTTACTGCTCTATCATTAAGATCCTGTCCTGCACAAAAACCTCTTCCAGCACCTGTTAATAGCAAACACCTGATTGTTTTATCTATTGCCATTTCATCAAGTGCATGTTGTAGTTCTTCATGCATTTCTACGATAAAACTATTCATTCTATCTGGCCGATTGAGGGTCAGTGTTGCAACACCGTTACTTTTTTCCAGAATTATATGGTTGTACATAAATTTTCCTCATTTATAATCTTGTATTCTTACTTGGATTATATCTTGATTTGTATTTTTATACTGGAGTAATTATATGCCTGTTTATGCCATTGATGATCTGATACCAGTGATTGATAGCAGTAGTTATGTTCATCCAAGCGCGGAGGTTATTGGCGATGTCATTATAGAAGACAACTGTTACATAGGTCCTCATGCTGTATTACGGGGTGATTTTGGCCGTATCTACGTTTCACATCATAGTAATATTCAGGATAATTGTGTTTTGCATAGTTTTCCTGATAAGGATTGTTTTTTAGAGCCTTATAGCCATATTGGACATTGTGCCGTTTTACATGGCTGTAGCATTGGTGAAAACTCATTGATTGGTATGAATGCGGTGGTGATGGATGATGCTGAAATTGGCTCTGAGTCTATTGTGGCCGCGAGTTCATTTGTTCGAGCCAATTTCAACTGCGAGCCTCGTTCAATGGTTATGGGAATTCCTGCCAAATTCGTTAGAAAAGTCTCTGATGAAGAGATTAACTGGAAAAAGCAGGGTACAAATGAATATGTTGAACTGGTTTCTCGTTCGTTAAAGACGTTAAGAGAAGTTACTCCGTTAGCCGAGCAACAACCTGATAGGCCACGTTACACTCAATCCAGCCATCAGACAAAAAAATAAACAAAAGTATCTAGTGTCGAGATGCGAGATGCGAGTTGCGAGAAAACGAATAACACTGCCTACGAATAGCGTGCATGCTGTACTCGAAACTCGAAACTCGAAACTCGAAACTCGAAACTCGAAACTCGAAACTCGAAACTCTCGTCCCTAGTCCCTAGTCCTCTTCCTTCCGTTCTACCAGCGTCAAAATATCATAAATAGCAACGGCTTCATTGTGTTGATTGGTAACTTCAACATCCCATACCACTACACCGGTTACATATTTATCATCAGGTCTTTTGCTTTTTTTGATTTTTCGCTTAGCTGTCAGTTTTACCTGAATGGTATCGCCAATACCCACCGGTTCAATAAATCTTAAATTATCAATCCCATAATTTGCAATCACGGGCCCTTGACCTGGATCGACAAACAGACCAGCCGCCGCTGAAATAACAAAATAACCATGAGCAACACGTTTTTCAAAGAATGAATCTTTAGCCGCTATTTCATCAAAATGTGCGTAAAAATGATCACCTGAAAGACAACCAAAATTTACGATATCGGCTTCTGTAACTGTTCTACGATGTGTGGTGAGTGAATCACCAATTTGAAGTTCTTCAAAATACTTTCTAAATGGATGAATTCTGTCTTCTTTAGTGTCAGCTCCAGCAACATATTCATTACAGACAGCCATCAGAGAAGTGGGAGAACCTTGAATGGCTGTGCGTTGCATGTAATGTTTAATGGCTCTAACTCCACCAAGCTCTTCACCACCACCAGCACGTCCTGGACCACCATGAACAAGGCTGGGCAATGGAGAACCATGTCCGGTAGATTCTCCAGCACAATGCCTGTCAATAACGAGCATTCTTCCGTGATGAGAAGCACAACCTAATATGAGTTTTCGTGCATTATCATGCGAAGCGGTAAACACAGAACCCACAAGACTGCCTTTGCCCATTTTAGCCAGGGTTATGGCTTGTTCAAGATCGGAATAGGGCATTAGTGTGCTGACCGGCCCAAAGGCTTCAATCTCATGTGGAGCCAGGATATTGATGGGATCATTGCAGTAGAGCAGGGTGGGTGACATAAAAGCCCCTTTGCCATTCTCGACCCCTATGGTTTTAAAATTCTCTAATCCCCCGAGTAATATTTCACTGGTTCGTGCAAGCTGCTCAACAACTTCCCTGACATCTTTAAGCTGTGATTTGCCCACCAATGCGCCCATTCGAACGCCTTCTTGTGCTGGATCACCAACCACTGTTTTTAATAATCTGGCTTTTAATGCGCTACTGACGGCGTCTATTTGGTCGATAGATACGATTGCACGCCGAATTGCGGTACATTTTTGACCCGCTTTAGTCGTCATTTCGCGAGCTACTTCTTTAATAAAGAGATCAAATTCAGGATGTTCAGGTGTAACATCAGGGGCCAATATGGCGCAATTTAAGGAATCTGCTTCCATGGTAAAGGGTACACTTTTGGCAATAATATTAGGATGGGCGCGAAGCATTTGACCGGTAGAAGCTGAGCCGGTAAAGGTGACTACATCCTGTTCATTAACATGATTGAGTAGATCACCTACACTTCCTGTAATTAATTGGATCGAACCTTCAGGCAGAATTTCAGACTCAACCATGGCCTTTACCACGGCTTCGGTTAAATAACTGGTTACCGTAGCAGGTTTAACCACAACTGGAACTCCAGCGATTAAGCTGGGGGCAATTTTTTCAAGCATGCCCCAAATGGGGAAGTTGAAAGCGTTAATATGAACTGATACACCTTCTTTAGAAGTTAAAATATGACGGCCTTTAAAGGTGCCATTCGCTGAGAGGGGTTCAACCGCACCTTCGACGACGAAGGTATCATTATTTAACTCTCTTCGAGCAATGCCTGAATAGCTAAAAAGTGTACCAATACCACCTTCAATATCTACCCATGAATCTGCCTTGGTTGCACCTGTTAGATAGGAAACTTTATAAAAATCCTTTTTTCTATCAAGTAAATACTTAGCAAGCGCTTTAATACGTTCAGCACGTTCATGGATAGTCAGCTTACGCAGCTCCGGAGCCGCTATTTGTCGACCATATTCCAGTAATTCGGCGAAACCCGAGGTAAGCGAGTTAACTTCACCAACCAAATCATCATTTATGGCATTTAATAAAGTTTGAGTTTTACCTTCACCTGAACACCATTGCCCATTGATGTAACTTTGTACTTTCATTATTTTTTCTTTACCTTTTAATTTTTATTTTATCTTGTCTTAAGTATTGACGTATCTCTGGAAATTATTCACCCCAATGTTCGATAGTTTCGACAAAGTGGCTTAAAAATAAATTGGTTTGATGAGCATCTACTGCTCGATGGTCAATACTAAGAGATACGTAACACATAGGTTTTATCACCATGGTATCTACCCCGTTGACTTCTTCTACAATCACACGCTTTTCCATTTTTCCGATCCCAAGAATGGCGACTTGGGGTTGATTAATAATAATGGGAGCTGCAAACAGACTGCCACTAACTCCATGGTTGGAAATGGTGATGGTACCATTTCTGAAATCAGAGGGCTTAATTTTGCCAGTTCGAGCTTTTTCAGTTTGCAGGGTCAATGTTTTAGCTATCTGAAAAAGATTCATCTGCTCTACTTGTTGAATGACAGGCACAATTAAACCCTCACCCTCTAACGAGGTTCCCACACCTATATTGACGTTTTGGAAGATCTCTAATGCATCTTCATGAAACCGTGAATTGATTTGTGGTACAGCTTGTACCGCTTTTACCATGGCGGCAAGAAAATAGGTAGTGATGGTCAAATTAACTTCGAGTTCAGCGAATTCTTTTTTATGCCAACGTCTATGCTCGATAATATTGGTCAGGTTCATTTCGAATACACTGGTCACATGGGGAGAAGTATGTAGAAGGCTCTTAACCATGTGGTTAGCAATACTTTTTCGCATGTTGGTATGTGGTACCAACTTACTTTTTAATGGGCCACTTAGTGGTTCAGGAAGTTTCCCAAAAGTTTGTTGTTTTTTGGATGCGCCTTTTAATTGATGTTGTATTTCTGCCAGGTGACGCAATACATCGTCTTTGGTAACTCGGCCTCGTTTTCCTGTTCCAGCAACGTGCTCAATGTTTAAATTATTTTGTAGCAGCAGACGTCGTACGGCGGGGCTTATACTGTTGTGTGCACTTTCACTGGTTTCATAATGTTTGGATATGTGTTCAACAATATTGGTTGAAAGTTCAGGTTCATAATAATTTTTTTTGGGCTCTACTGAAACCACACCAAGTGCTACCTTTCCAAGTGTTACCCCTGTTTGTATTTCATCTCCCACAGCCGCAATTTTCTCATGCAAGACTCCATCGTTTGTTGCACATACTTCCATCACTACCTTATCTGTTTCAAGTTCAGCTATAGGTTGTCCCTGCTTTACAGTATCTCCAACATTAACTAGCCACTGGGCTAGTTTGGCTGTGGTTCCTTCCAGTTGGTCTGCGGGCAAAATAATATCAATTAGCGTGGTCATGTTGTTGCCCTTAATTAGATTTCTATTAGATTTAACATGGCGGTTTTTATGCGTTGTTTAGAGGGTACAGCTTCATTCATTAAATGTATATTATGAGGATTTGGTGTATCAGGCATGGTTACACGCTCTATTGGAGCGTCTAGATCAAAAAATGCTTCTTTAGCTAGAGTTGCAGCAATTTCTGCACCAAATCCTGCTGTTAGATTGTCTTCATGTACAATTAAACAGCGACCGGTTTTTCTCACTGATGTTAGCACGCATTGTGAATCCCAGGGTTGTATGGTGCGTAAATCAATCACTTCAATATTCCAATGTTTCTCAGCTTGAAGATCAATTGCAGCAGCTTCACATCTTTCTACCATTGCTCCCCAACAAACGACGGTAAGCTTATCGCCGTTGAGTAAGGTGTTAGCTTTACCAAAGGGAATAATATATTCATCACCCGGGTAAGGGCGGCGTGACCATCGAGCATCGAGTAATGTTCGATGTTCAAAAAAGATGGTTGGGTTATTATCTCTTAGTGCAAATCGCAGCAATCCTGCGGCATCTTCGGCATTGGAAGGCATAACAACTTGCCAACCGATTTTATGTGCCCATTCGACTTCATCGGACATCGAATGCCAGGGGTCGCCACGTCCAGCAAACCCCCCCGGAATTCTTATAACCATAGGAGCCGCAAACCGATTATTGGTACGCCACCGCATAATTCCGGTATCCGTAATTTGCTCAGCGGCTGGCTCTGCATACTTTCTGAACTGGATTTCAGGAACAGGCATTAATCCCGCAAGAGCCATTCCAACTGAGCGACCAATAATACCTTCTTCGGACAAACTGGTATCAAATACTCGCGCTTCACCATATTTTTGATTAAGTCCTAAAGTGGCAGCATGAACGCCACCTTTGGGGCCAACATCTTCACCAAATACCAGAACCTTAGGATTGGTTTGTAATTCATAATCAAGCACCATCCTGATGGCGGTTAACATATTGACTCTTGTACCAGAGGGTGCGGCTACTTCACTTGAAGCAGGAAATTGATGTTGTTCCGCATGCAGTCCACCGCGTAACTGATTTTCAAATTGCCCAGAATCATCTTTTTCTGCAAAGACATAACGACTGAGCCTGGCAATATCAGGTTCAGGACGGTTTTTGGCTTTTTCAACGGCGTCTCTTATTGCTTCTAAGGCGTCTTTTTCTTCTGAGTTCCATTCATCTTCGCTGATAATGCTATTTTGAATAAGGTGTTGCTTGAGCTTGGGAAGGGGATCCATCGCCAGTTCTTTTGCAATCAACTCATCAGGTTTGTAGGTTTGGGTGTCTTGAAAAGTGTGACCACATAATCGTGGAACTTTAAGGCGTAATAAACAGGTACCTTTTCCAGAACGCACATAATCTACAGCTTCCAGGATCAGAGCAGGCGTTTCTACGGGATCGGTTCCATCACCATCAATAATTTTCAAATTTTTATAAGCAGCCAAATTAGCCACTTGATCGCCTCCTGGTGTTTGTACTTCTTGAGGTACGGAGATCCCAAAGCCATTATCTTCAATATAAAAAAGATGGGGTAAATTATTTGTGGTAGAAATGTTCAATGCTGACCAGAAACCACTGGTCGACATAGAGGAATCACCCCCCATTGATAGAGCCAGGGCACCTCGATATGTTTCATCCTTCAGTTCATCACGATTGTAAATAATCGACTGTGCCCAACCTGAGGTTGGGGTATATTGTGCTCCAACTCCTCCGCACATGGGTAATAACATGGCACCTTTTCTTTCTATATTCGGATAATTACATACCACGCCAATATCTCGGCCATCACTATACCCACCTGATTTAGCCATGGGTGAGGCAACTGCATCGACCAGATCTAATCCAAGTGATAGTACAAATGGTCTGGAACGGTAGTAACCTGTTGCACCGTCATGAGGGTGATTAAGTAATGTACCTAGAAGGATTTGTGCTAAATCATGTCCGCGAGCGGAAAACTGATTGAACACCAACTTTGCAGGTACTAATTCTTGCTCCTCAATATCATCAATTGCACGGGATAGCATTAATAAATAGCTAATTTTTTTCCAATCGAAATTCGAAGAGGTATTTAAATCTGAACTATTTTGAGAGTGTGAAGAAATCATTTCTTCCTGAGATAGGGTTTTCATAATAAACCTTTTATTTACAGGTAACATGCAGGTTACGTCAATTATGCACCAATTAAAGTATGTTGATATTACAAATAAATAGTTGAACTTGCAAGTAAATTCACGGTGGCCAATTTGAGTGATAAAAAGGCAATAATTGATGCAGACTAAAACTCTATTTGCAATAGGACAGAATAAGTTTAAAATCATCTCCAATTTGTATATTAAAGCTCAATATAGGCAGGATTTAGCTCATGAAATTGGCAAGTTTAAAGAATGGTAGTCGTGATGGCGAGTTAGTCGTTGTTAGTCGTGATTTGAAGCAGGCCGTTAAAGTCTCTTCTATTGCTCGCACTATGCAAGTACTTCTTGATAACTGGGACGAATTAGCACCTCAACTAGAGGATTTATACCAGGCCATAAACGAGGGTGTTGCTAATGATGCTTTTGATTTTGTACAGGGCCAATGTGAATCTCCTTTACCACGAGCGTTTCAATGGGCCGATGGTAGTGCTTATGTTAATCATGTCGAACTTGTTAGAAAAGCACGTGGTGCTAAGATGCCTGAAACTTTCTGGACGGATCCACTGATGTATCAGGGGGGGAGTGACAACTTCTTAGGTCCAAGGGATGATATTCCCGTTGTTTCAGAAGAATATGGAATTGATATGGAAGCTGAAGTCGCAGTTATCACCGATGATGTGCCAATGGATTGTACTGCCGAGCAAGCCGCGCAGCATATTAAATTACTTATGTTAGTAAACGATGTCTCTTTAAGAGGATTGATCCCTGGAGAATTAGCCAAAGGATTCGGCTTTTTTCAAAGTAAACCATCCAGTGCCTTTTCTCCAGTAGCCATAACACCTGATGAATTAGGTGATGACTGGGATGGCTCAAAGCTGCATTTACCTTTAACGACGTATCTTAATGATGAAATTTTAGGACAGCCTGACTGTGGCGTTGATATGACGTTTGATTTTCCAACTATTGTGGCTCATGCAGCCAAAACCAGAAAACTGATGGCTGGTTGTATTGTCGGTTCTGGTACCATCTCTAATCAATCTGAAGAAACAGGCTCAAGTTGTTTAGCTGAAGTAAGAATGTTAGAAATCATCAAAAGTGGTGAAGCAAAAACTCCCTTCATGAGATTTGGTGATAAAGTAAAGATCGAGATGTTGAATAAAGTCGGCGATAATATATTTGGCAGCATTGAACAAACAGTCGTTCAGTATCATTCATAAGGTTTTAATGACCTGTTAAATGGGATTTTAGAGGTATATGATGAAGTTGTATGGATATTGGCGCTCTACGGCAGCTTATAGAGTGCGTATTGCACTTACTGCCAAAGAGATAGGTTATGAAAATATTTCCGTTGATCTGGTTAAATCAGGCGGTGAGCAAAATCATGCAGATTATCTCGCTTTAAACCCGCAAAAATTGGTTCCTACCTTAGTGGATGACGGTTTTACCATTAGTCAATCCATGGCAATTATTGAGTATCTTGATGAGGTTTACCCACAGTTTTTACTAATTTCAGGCAATGCTCAACAAAAAGCCAAAATTCGTGCAATGGCTCAATCTATCGCTTGTGATATTCACCCATTGAATAATTTACGGGTGTTGCAATACCTTAAAAAAAGCTTAAATCATTCACAGGCCGAAGTAGATGAGTGGTACTCAAATTGGATCAGCTTGGGATTCGAAGCAATCGAAACTCAGTTATTCAATACAAAAGGCTTATATTGTTTTGGTAACGAAATATCATTGGCTGATGTATTTCTTGTTCCACAGGTTTATAATGCCAATCGTTTTAATGTGTCTATGGATAATTATCCTCAGATTAATGAGATAAATAGCAATTGCCTACAATTGGAGGCATTTAAAATATCATCGCCTGATAATCAGCATGATGCTAAATAAGCTCAAATGGAATTTTCTGGACAGTTACCAACTCAATAACATTAACTTAACTTAAATTAAAATTGGATAAACATGCTTAAAACAAAAAAGGTAGCTCTTTCAACCCTGATAATGCTGTCTCTAGGAAACAGTACTCTTTTGATGGCTGCACCATACGCTGTAAAAGATCTGGGAGAAATAGCTGAAGAGACCAGTTTTGGCAGAGATATCAATGATAACGGTGTAGCTGTTGGAAATTTTCAAGGGGCATTGACTGGCTTTGATTCAAATTTATCGCCTATTGTAGAATTCATTTCTCATGGTTTCATCTATGATGGAAGTGCTTTCACAGATCTGGGATCTTTAACTCCTGATATCATTGCTACCCCATCCATTGCTGCATCAATTAATTTGTCAGGGCAAGTAACTGGACACAGTTTTGAAACAACAGGTGACTCCTCAGTTGTTACTGCATTTGTTTATCAAGATGGAGTCATGAACTCTTTAGGTATCGTAGATAATTCTGCTGGAACACAGGCCCTCGATATTAATGAGAATGGAGTCGTTTCAGGCATTAGTTTTTTTGCTAATACAGTAAATCCACTCTTGCCAAACGTTGCCAGGGCTTTAATCATAGATCCAAATTCTGACACACCTTTTACAGTTGTTACCGCCCTTAATGGTAATGAAAATATCGATGCTTCATTCAAAGCAATTAATGATCTGGGCCAGGCTGTTGGTTGGAGTGATGTTGACAGTGATGTTAACCTTGGTGTTCCTATTACTCATGCCACTTTTTACGATACAAGTCTTGTAGAGCCAGAACTGATTGATTTGGGAACACTTGGAGGCGAAATTAGTGTTGCAAGTGATATCAATAATCAAGGTGTTGTAGTTGGTCGAAGTGGTGTAGAGGGTAACCTGAGTTTACTTGCTTTTAAGTTTGATACCCAATCAGATGAAGGTATGGTTTCATTGGGTTCTTTAAACCCAGAGAGTGAAAATGCTATTAGTATTGCTAGAAGTATTAATGAGATTGGACAAATTGTCGGGTTTTCAGAAGTTGAAGGTGCAACCCCTGACAGAACAAACCCATCCCATGCTTTTATTTATGAGAATGGTGAGATGACCGATTTAAATACACAAATCGACTGTTCAACAGGTTGGATATTATCAACCGCCGAGTCTATCAATAACCTGGGACAAATTGTTGGTTCAGGGATAATTGATGATGAAACACACGCCTTTTTATTAACGCCAACACCAGAAGATGGTCCCGCTGAAATTTGTACTGCACCTGATGGAACAGACACTCCAGATAGTTCTGGAGGAGGTGGTGGAAGTTTAGGTTATCTTTTTCTGCTTGGCCTATTTCTTATACGGAGAATGCGGATCAGGCTAGTTTTATCCTGAATTGATAACTAGCTTCTCAGTTTTTTCAGGAGACGTAATAATTGGTTCAGCGTCTTCGTAGAGCCAACTTAATACTTCGTAATATCGTCTGATATTATCCACATACCTTACAGGTTCTTCACCTCTGGCATATCCGTGTCGAGTGTTTTTGTACCATTTTTTCTGTCTCAATAAAGGTAAATGTTCTTTTACATCTAGCCATTTATCAGGATTTTTGCCCTGTTTTTGAGTGAGAATTCGAGCATCCTCAAGGTGACCAAAACCAACATTATAAGAGGCTAATGCCAACCAGGTTCTATCGGGTTCTTTAACTCTGTTGGGAAATTTTTTGAGGATTTTCTTAAAATATCTGGCCCCTCCTTTAATACTTTGTTCGGGATCGAGACGGTTTGTGATCCCTAGTTGTTTGGCAGTAGGTAAAGTTAGCATCATCATGCCACGTACACCAGTTGGAGAACGGGCTTTTGGGTTCCAATGAGATTCCTGGTAACTAATAGCGGCAAGCAATTTCCAATCAAGATCGACAGAACTTTCAGCTTTGAATATGGGTTGATATTTATCCAGTTTTTTTCTTGCAGCCAGAAGAAATTTTCTGGAACCAACGTAATCAAATTTTTCAAGGTGGCCATAATAGATTTCCTGCAAGTTGGCCAAATCCTGATTGTCTCTTAGCTGGGTAAAAAATTCAGCTGCAGCTTCATAAAGGCTAGTATCATCATCCTTTTTTAAAGCCCATGCCAGTTTGTGATTGGTAGCTACTGTAAATGCGACTGCTAATTCTGGGTGATAGCGTCGTTGCAGGGTTAAGTCATTAGAATCTATCAGGGTATAGCTGGATTTTTCATTGAGTACATTCTCAACGAGATCTTCAACAGCGAGTGTTGAGGTTTCGTGCCAACTGAGTTTTGGGTGCTGATTTTTCATTTCCAGAAGCAATTCTGCATGACTGCTTTGGGCTAAAATGGTGAATTTTCCATCTAATTGGTCAATGTCTCTAGGCCAGAACTTTCCTTGTTTAAAGACAAGCTTGACTTTGATTTGCTGATAGGGGGGGGTAAAATCGAATAATTTTTCGCGATTTTTAGTTACGGTTAGACCAGCTGCAGCCATATCAACCTGGCCACTATTAACAAGCTCTAAAATTCCCCCGATATCATCACTGGCAATGACGGATAATTTAACGCCAAGATATTCTGCAAAACGGGCTGATAGATCATATTCGAAACCAGTCGGACCATTACCACCTATAAAATAAGTGGTAGGCCCTATGCGAGTAACGATTTTTAATTCACCCCGTTCTTTGACTTTCTGCAGGTGTGTTTTATCTATTCCGTTACAACCGAATAAGAGTAAGAATACAAAAATACAAGAGAACTTGATCTTTGTTCTCAATAAGTTGAATGATTTTGTTAAACTCATATATTACGTATAATAATTAGCCGTACTGAAAAAACTACATATCTAAGTATGGAACATATTTAGAGGTAATGTAAATATTGATGTATGAAAGGGATAGAAAGTTTATCAGATCTATTATGTTTTAAATAAAGATCTGATAATGCTTGTTGATATGAACTAAGATTCGATTATTTATGCATAACTATCAGCATGTACTGCCGAAACGGCTCTACCTGATGGATCTATTGTTTGATTCAGTGAACTATCCCATAACAGGGCCTCTTGTGTACTACAGGCCACTGAACGTCCCCCTGGAACCGTTTCTGCAGCTGAGGCTTGCGGAAAAGACTCAGCAAATATAGAACGGTACAAATATGCTTCTTTAGAAAGAGGCGTGTTATAGGGAAATTTAAACTGAGCATTTTCTAAAAGTGAATCACTGACTTCGTGCTCAGCATGTTCCTTCAGACTGTCTATCCAACTATAACCGACACCATCAGAAAATTGTTCTTTTTGTCGCCATAAGATTTCATCAGGTAATTCGCCATCGAAAGCTTCACGTAGAATGTGTTTTTCAATTTTTTGAGGGTTACACATTTTGTGCTGGGCATCTATGCTCATTGCTAAATCTAAAAAGTGTTTATCTAAAAATGGAACCCTGGCTTCGATACCCCAGGCAGACATCGATTTATTGGCTCTTAAGCAGTCAAATAAGTGGAGTCTATCTAATTTTCTCACAGTTTCTTCATGAAATTCCTGTGCATCAGGTGCCTTGTGAAAGTAGAGATAACCACCGAAGATCTCATCGGCACCTTCACCGGACAACACCATTTTGATTCCCATGGCTTTGATTTTTCTAGCCATTAAATACATGGGAGTAGATGCTCGTATGGTCGTTACATCATAGGTCTCAAGGTGATAAATGACATCTCGAAGGGCATCAAGGCCATCTTGAACGGTAAAAGTGAGTTCATGGTGTATGGTTCCAATAATGTTAGCGACTTTTTGTGCGGCAACTAAATCTGGAGATCCTTCAAGCCCTATTGCAAAGGAGTGGATTTGGGGCCACCATGCTGGTGATGCATCGTTATCTTCAACCCTCTTACCGGCAAAGTTTTGCGTAATAGAAGCAATAATAGATGAATCCAGACCACCGGACAGTAACACGCCGTAGGGTACATCAGACATCAGGTGTGACTTCACTGATTGCTCAAGAGCCTGTTTTAAGTTTTCAGCCGATACTGGAACAGGACAATGGGTTTCCAGTTTTTGCCAGTCTCTTTGATAATAGGGCATTATCTGATGCTGTTTAATCTCTGCATTATTTTCACTCCCTATACTATTTTTGCTGTATAAAAAGTGACCCGGTGGAAACTCCTTAATTACAGTGCAGTCTGCAGTTAGCGCTTTCATTTCAGAGGCGACGTAGAATTGTCCATATTCATCATAACCGTAATATAAGGGGATGATCCCCATATGATCTCGAGCAATCAGGTATGTATTTTGTGTTTGATCATAGAGAATGAATGCAAACATGCCTTGTAATTTATCTAGAATGTCGGCGATATTTTTATTGCCGCTTTCTTCGCTAAGAACTTTCTCAGGACCAGTTTGCTCAGAGCTATGCTGAGTGATTTGTTGATACAGTGCCAGAATAATCTCACAGTCCGATTTGGTCTGAAATTGATAACTTTCAATAGCAGAAGGGGTATTTTCAGCAAGTTCTTCGGCAAGTTTTTGGTGATTGTAAATTTCCCCATTGACTGCCAATACGTGAGTTTTTTCTTTATTTAACAAAGGCTGAGAACCGTGTTCCATATCCACAATCGCTAGTCTTTCATGCACCAAAATAGCATTATCATCATTCCAGTTACCATACCAATCAGGACCACGATGGCGCATAGTGGCAGAAAGTTTCAACGCTTTTTGACGAAGCAATTTAACTTCAGTCTTAATATCTAAAATACCAAAAATAGAACACATGAGGTTATTATCTCTAAAAAACACATTCACTTATAATTAAACAAAAGCAATAGAATATCAATAATATATAAAAATATATCCATTTTATGTGTTAATCTATATTAATACTGTAAAAATGATGAGGAATCATCAATATATGATTCAAGATAACCCTGTTAATTATCAGATCGATAATCTGGATAAAAACATTCTCAGCGCATTAATGCAAAATGCACGTGTCGCTTATGCTGAACTGGCTAAAAACTTCAATGTTAGTGCTGGCACAATTCATGTTCGAATAGAAAAAATGAAAATGGCCGGAATTATTGAAGGCACTAGATTACAGGTGAATCCAAAAAAACTTGGTTACGATGTCTGTTGTTTTATAGGAATTAACTTAAAAAGTGCCAAAGATTATCATCAGGTTATTGAACAGTTAAAGCAGTTTGATGAAGTATTGGAAGCTTATTTTACGACAGGTAAATATAGTATATTTGTTAAGATAATGACCCAGTCGATCGATCAATTACAAATGGTACTAATCAATAAGATACAAAAAATTGAACAGGTTTTATCAACAGATACCTTAATATCTTTACAAAATCCTATTTTGAGGGATATAAACCCCTAATCATTCATTATGTCTGTTTCAGAGGGATTTAAAATCGCTTTAGGCGAGACGTTGATTGCAGCCAATGGTTATTCCCTTAGAAAAATCAACAACAAAGCATAAAGTGATTTTAAGCCCATCGTAGAAGTTTTTGAGCTTTCTCACTTCTTTGTTGCATTGATTCATAAGGGAATAACCATGATTTAATCAATGCGTCTCGAATTGAGAAAGCTCAAGAGCTCTGAAATCAGGCATAATGAATGATTAGGGGTTTACACCCCCAACCAAAGTGGGTAGCTAAATTAATTTTTTTATTAATTTCACAATCCTGACAATTATTAATTTGATGATATTTTAGTTTGACAGCCAACTATAAAACCCCTAAAATGCGCCCCATCTTGAAGTGAGCAGTAAATTTCATTTCATAGACTTAGGTCCCCATCGTCTAGAGGCCTAGGACACCGCCCTTTCACGGCGGTAACAGGGGTTCGACTCCCCTTGGGGACGCCATATTAAAGAAACCGACTCCAATGCAGTCGGTTTTTTTATGTCCGCCGTGTAAGGGCGGTGAAAAGCTAATGACACCGCGCTAATCATTTGACACGGCGTTTTTTTATTGGTGAGAGTAGGGGTTCGACCTCCGTTGGGGATGCTTCTTTCTGTTTTACAAGAGAAAAAACTGTTTTACAAGAGAAAAAATCTGACCTTTGAGTCCGGCTTTTTTGCCCACCGTGATGATGACTCCACACTTTTAACACATTCAAAAAAGCTACATCATTAACTTATGCTAGGATAAAGATCCCGCATCAATTGGGCAAACTGTTCGAACCGTAGGGCTTGTGGCCCATCGCTTAATGCTTTTTCCGGGTTCGGATGAAACTCTATCATTATTCCATGAGCGCCTACCGCTTTTGCGGCTTTTGCCATGGGGATCACCAAGTCTCTTTGACCAACCGCATGGGAGGGATCGACGATTACGGGTAGGTGTGTTTTTTGTTTGAGGATGGGGATGGCACTTAGATCCAGTGTATTTCGGGTGGCTGTTTCGAAGGTTCTAATGCCACGTTCACATAAAAATACCTGTAAATTTCCCTGAGATAAAATATATTCAGCGGCATTGAGTAATTCGTCAAGGGAAGACATTAAACCTCTTTTTAACATTACTGGCTTGTTGATTTTTCCAACGGCTTTTAATAATGAAAAATTCTGCATATTTCTGGCACCAATCTGCAACATATCTGCTTGTAGAGCGATCCGTTGTACATCTTTGGTATTCATCACTTCTGTGATAATGGGCATTCCATAGGTTTCTCCCGCCTGAACTATGTAATCTAATCCTTCATATTCAAGCCCTTGAAAGCTATAAGGAGAAGTCCGGGGTTTGAAGCAACCGCCACGTAATATAGTGGAACCATGTTCACTGGCGTGTTTAGCGCACGCCATAATTTGATCGAATGATTCCACAGAGCAGGGGCCTGAAATGACAGTAAACTGATCACCGCCCAATTTAACGCCTTTAACTTCGATAATAGTATCGTGGGGATTATGCTCTCGTGAAGCCAGGTGGTAGCTTTTGCGTGCACTGGGTTTTGAAGTATGTTGTGTAACAAGTGGCTTGTCAACATTAGCTTGACTATGGGCCAATTGGTTTGGAGTTAATCTGGTAGGCGCTAAAGATTTAACCGGATAACAACCCATGACCTTTACAAACCTGCAAAGTCGAGTGAGTTCTTCCAGGGTAGATTTAACTCTGGGATCAGAGATATTACCTTCAAGATCGAGATAAAACATTTGCTCCCATGGTTTACCCAAGATCGGTCTGGATTCTAATTTGGTCAGAGTGATTTCTTGATCTCTGAACAGTAATAGTGCTTCAGCCAGTGAGCCTGGTTTTTGGCCTGTTGATAGTACCAGAGAGGTTTTACAGGGTAATTTTAATGAAGCTTTTCCTGGTTTGGCCGATGCGATGACAAACCTGGTCCAATTTTCTTTTTGGTTAGCGATATTTTTTTCCAAAACCTCTAAACCAAAGAGCTTAGCGGTTTCTTCACTGGCAATAGCAGCCATACATGAGTTTTTATCGGATACAGTCGTTTGTGAGTTAGAAACCATATCAGCTGCATGGGCTGTGCTTTCCTGTAAATCAATTTTAGTATTAAGTTTGTGTGCGATATAATGACTGCATTGGCGTTTGGCTTCGGGATGAGTAAGAATGGAGGTTATTTCTTCAAGCTTTGTGCCTGCTTTACCAATCAGGCAATGTTGGACTTGAAATTTTTCCTCTCCAACAATAGATAGACTGGTATTAAGCAGGAGATCATAGACTTCGTTAATTCCACCAGAAGTGGTATTTTCAATGGGTAAAACGGCATATTCAGCTTCACCATCCTCAACGGTCCTAATGACTTCTTCAAAGTTATCACAGCCTAAAAAAATATTTTTCTCAGGTTTTGATGTGAAAAATTGTTGTGCCGCAAAAAAACTATATGAACCATTTCCACCTAAAATAGAAATCTTTCGTTGCTTGTTAAGATCAACTTCAGGATTAATTTTGTTTTGAAAATAATCTCGCTGAATGGTGAGGGAGTCATCAATGATTGCGTGAAACAATTTCATCACATAATTGGCTTCCAGACCGCTATCTTTACCTAACTTTATTAACTTGGCCAGAAGCTCCTGTTCACGGTTCTGATCGCGTAGAATATTGTCTGTAAGCTCTTTATTACGAGCGACATTAAGGCTTAGCTCCCTTCTTCTTCTGAGTAAATCAATTAATTCGTAATCGACCTGGTTTATGCCATCTCTTATCTCAGATAATTCCATAGGAACAGGTTGATTGAGAGCCGAATCAGGATTTTTGTGGTTTGTCATCTTTATGTCCGTTAGAGCTTGGAGCTAAAAAAAAACCTCCGAGAGGGAGGTTTTGTCTTAGCGGATCACGCAAATACAAATTCTCCCCGGTCAGGTGGGAAAATGAAAGTCAAAATTTGTAAATAATCGTGTTTGTATCATTGCTGAATATTTTTCAATTAAGTAATTCAATTTAATAATCCATTAGTAATCTTTTGCTGTCAACTTGTCAAGACTTTAGAAGCAGTGGTATTAAATTTGCGTACAAAATTTGTTTGATTTAGACTTTTCTTTTGTATAAACATGAGCCACACTAGATAAACCTGAATATAATTCGGTAAAAATGCTATGAAGAAAATAGATAATGTTGATTTAGCCTTATTGTCGGCACTTTATAAAGACTCTCGACTTTCTAACAAAGATCTTGCTGAGAAAATGGGAATTGCTCCATCAACTTCTCTGGAAAGGGTGAAAAGAATGCATTCCGAAGGTATTTTAAAGAACTACTATGCAGAAGTTAATTATAGATCTTTAGGTGTCAACCTTCAGGCTATGGCAGCAATTAGACTCGATAAGCACACCTCTGAAATGGTCAATAGCTTTTGTGATGATATTTTAAGCTATCGTGAAGTGATCTCCGTCTTTCATATGGGAGGTAATAATGATTTTATGATACACCTGGCTATAACGGATGCTGAGCATCTGAGAGACTTCGTGTACCAGGCTTTTTCATCAAAACCCGAAGTCGAACATGTTGAAACGGCATTAATTTATGAACATAAACGCAGTGAGATTTTGCCTTACCACCACTAGCTCTTATTAGTCCGTATTAATTTCAATTTTAAAGGTTATTGTTCATGACAACCATTGAAACCAAACTCCCCAAAGTTGGAACAACCATTTTTACCCAGATGTCGGCGCTGGCCGTTGAGTATGATGCCATCAATCTTTCGCAGGGATTTCCCGATTTTGATGGAGCCGACTATTTAAAACAAAGAGTTTGTCATCATATCCAAACTGGCGCTAATCAATATGCACCTATGTCTGGTGTGCCAGTTTTAACTCAAGCGATCGCACAGAAATCTTTTAACCTGTATCAAAAACAAATTGATCCTGTCAATGAAATTACGGTGACATCCGGTGCCACGGAAGCTATTTTTGCTGCGGTTCATGCAGTGGTAAAAGCTGGTGATGAAGTGATTGTTTTCGATCCTGCTTATGATTGTTACGAACCAGCAATTGATTTGGCAGGAGGCTACTGTATTCATATACCTCTTACAGATCCCGATTTTTCATTGGATTGGGATTTACTAAGCCAGGCTATCAATGATAAAACACGGCTAATTATCATTAATTCACCCCATAACCCAACTGGTTCAATAATTACCAGAGATGATTTGGAGCGTTTATGGCAACTCATAAAAAACAGGGATATTCTACTCATTTCCGATGAAGTCTACGAACATATCTTGTTCGACCAACAGCCTCATGCCAGTGTGTTAACCCATCAATCACTTTATGAACGTAGTTTTGTTATCTCATCCTTTGGCAAAACCTATCATGTGACCGGCTGGAAAGTTGGTTACTGTGTCGCACCCAAAGCCCTGACGAGCGAATTCAGAAAGGTACATCAATATATAACCTTCTCAACAAGTACACCAATGCAGTTTGGAATAGCTGACATGTTGCATGCACATCCAGAACATGCCCAGCAACTTCCTGATTTTTATCAACAAAAGAGAGATGTTTTTGCCAGTTATATCGAAAAAACACACTTTAAACTTCTGCCATGTGCAGGAACCTATTTTCAATTAGTGGATTATAGTGGCATTAGTGAACTGTCTGATTTTGACTTTTGCGTGTGGTTAATCAAAGAGGCAGGTGTTGCAGCTATACCAGTCTCGGTTTTTTACCAAAACCCTCCTCCTAATCAAAAAATAATTCGATTCTGTTTTGCGAAAGGTGAAGACACATTAGCTGAAGCAGGAAGAAGATTGGCATCGCTCTAAACAAAGAATCATTGTTATAATAACCTATTATTCAAATACATAGATTTAGTTGAAATCTATGTGAGAAAATTAACGAAGTGAGCGAATTATGCCTGAATTGGGAGATGATATTCGAGCCAATTATCATTCATTTGTGAATGATACACTAGAATCGGGACAAGTCTGGGGACTAAAGAACAAAGAAGGTTGGGCGGTTTGTGCCTCAAACGATTACCCCGACAAAGAAGTCATCCTGTTTTGGTCGCAAAAAAAATATGCCAAACAACACGCCATTGATGAATGGTCAGACTTCAAACCAGTCCGAATAGAACTGGATGAATTTATAGACTCCTGGTTGCACGGCATGGACGAAGATGGAGTATTTGCCGGTATAAACTGGGATCTGGAATTGGTGGGTGTTGAAATCGAACCAATTGTCCTGATTGATGATTTTTTAGACGATGAGTAGGAATAATATCTAATAACTCCAAAAAGTTAGTTATTGCCTCTGGTTAAATTTAAATTCCCATTGTAAAATACACCCGCTTTGCGCCTGTAGCTCAGCTGGATAGAGTAATCGGCTTCGAACCGATTGGTCGGGGGTTCGAATCCCTCCAGGCGTGCCAAACACAAAAAACCGCGAAGGCGGTTCTTTGCGTTCAAGCCTTGAGGGATGAGAACCCTTGGGTTCGACAAATTTGATGGGATAAAATTTGAACGTACGAAGTACGACCCGAAGGGCGAAAGGCAGGATGCCTGAAGTAATCCCTCCAGGCGTGCCAAACACAAAAAACCGCGAAGGCGGTTTTTTTGTGTTTAAGGATTTGCAGAACACCTTAACCTTAATACAAAGTTTAGACCTTTTTTATCTGGCTCCATTTTATAAACAATCCTGAATTAAAATATAAATTATTCCGAGAAATTCCCTATTGTTGCAAGGTTCTTAGCTATTTTATGTTAGATTTAGATAGAGAAATGGGATTAGGGTGTCCTACAAAGTTAGGTTCTTAGCTATTTTATGTTAGATTTAGATAGAGAAATGGGATTAGGGTGTCCTACAAAGTTTTGTTGGTAAGAATAATGTCGAATATGAATAAAAAACAAAATGCGATTCCCGATAAAAGGGCAAAACAAAACATTGTATTAGAGCTTTCCATTATTTTGGGAGCCTGTGTTGTAGTATATATATTTTCTGCATACTACGATATTCTGGAGCGAATTGTGGAATTTTCAAAGCAACATGAAAACTGGGAGCTTGATGAGATCATTACAGTATCTATTTTTCTCGTTGCTTCACTGGCTTTTTTCTCAATACGGAGGTGGCGAGAGCTTCAAGCATCAGAACGGGATCTGATACATCGCAACGAACAGCTTCAGAAGGCATTATCAGAAATAAAACAACTTAAAAAAATAATTCCAATTTGTGCGTCTTGTAAAAATGTCAGAGACGATGAAGGTTTTTGGAGCCAGGTTGAATCATACATCCATAAACACACAGGAACGGAATTCAGTCATGGCATGTGTCCTGAGTGCATGGAGAAATGGTATCCCGATTTTATAAGGAAGAAAAATAAAGGGACAGATAAGCCGGAATAAAACTGGCAAAAAATTGAAGGTGAAATTCCTCTACACGATAAGAATTAACTACCCGCCTAGACCTTGAGTCATGAGTTGTTGCCTGTAGAGTCAAAGGTTAAGCGTTGACATAAGAACGTACCTGCTCAATGTTGAGCTCCGAGAGGTAGTGTTGGAGCTATATGTATGCTTGGGTAACTGGCCGTTCTACCATGACTAGCAAAAGAAAGATAGAGTGTACTTTTCGATTCAGAAAGACATCAAACACTAACTTCTCCCAGGTTTAATCTTAGAATTTGGAAACAAAACATTGATGGTCATGAAGTTTGTCACTTTGGTGTTGTTCATGGTTTTGTTGGAAATGGATTTTCTTTTCTTAATTCTTTAGCTTTTTGAGGTAACTCAAGGTGAACTGTGGTTAAGTTGAGCAAGGAATTTTTCCATGAGCGCGATACATCAAGTTGAAGAAGCCAAAATAAAACAATAAATATCACTACTCACTCTCTTGTCAGGAGATACAGGTGTTGAACACTTTGTGGATTCTTGTTTGAGAACCCGTGCAAACATTTCAACCATGGATTACTTCTGATGCACTGTATTACAAAAACCTGCAAAAAACTCATGCAAAATGAACGCATGAATTTTTAAAGTAGGTTTTGAGCGAGCGCTTTAGTGAAACGCGTTCGGCTGCTGAAGCTTCAAACAATCAAAAGACACCCATAAGTTATAGCTGAAGTTGTTCAAGTTATGGGTGTCTCGATGCGCCTCCGATGCGCTTGAAAAGCGTTTAACTGATAAGCTCAGATTATACTACAGGCCAAGCTGCAAGTGCTAAACGTCCAATATCATTAATGGTCAAATCGTCATGCTTAAGGTTAACAGCATCATCGACTTTTGGAGAAATCACTACTTTTAGCTTGCTAATCTTATCCCCTTTAAATGCGAATGTATGGCTTCCTGATACATTAAAACCTACACCTTGCTTTGTTCCAACTTTAGTTGACCACCCAGCAACAACTTTATCATCATGGGTTCTTAATCGTTTAACTTTAGTATCTACATCAGAAACAGTGACTTCCTTTTGTTGATATGTTTTCGCTGATTTAGTATCTAATGCTACTTCCATTCCGTTAGCTGCAAGGCGATTCTTATAAAGTGTTTTAATTGCTGTTCTGCCACAATATTTTGCATTAAGTGGTGGTGTGCCACAAAATTCAAAAACACCATCGTCATCCCACATATCTGTTAAATTTTCAACAGACCGATCAACACCACTTCGAAGAGACTTAATCTGTTCAAAATAGTTATTGACTAATTTTTCATGTTTTAAATTTTCTTTATTCACAATGAACCTCCAAAGGGCCTACTTTTTATCGTATCAGTTAGCATTAGATCACAACCAACATCGAGGATCTGTTGCCATATGGTTTCCTGTTTTGGCATAAGCAACAGCTCTACAACCGCCACAACGAGAAATGTGTGGACAGCGACCACAATTTCCTTCTAGTTGATCTCTTGCCTGGAAAGAACGAATAATTGAGGACTCTGACCATATATCATTAAAATTCTTTTTCTTTATATTACCAATTTCCAATGGTAATAAAACACAAGGCAAAACTGTCCCATTGGCTGTAATGCAACCTTGCGCTCTTCCTGCTTGACAACCCACAAATCCATCCATAGTATCTAGCCGTTCATCAACCAAAATTTGTTGTGCTAAATGGGTAACTATATTAATTTTTTGTGAGAATTTTTTTTGTAGTTGCTGACATAATGTTATCGTTTTATGCCATTTTATTTTAGTTAAATCCAATTCATCTGTTCCGCGCCCAGTAGGAATATATCTTGAAAAATTCAACCTATGTACACCAAGATCAACAATGTATTCAGTGAATTCTTCCAACTGCTCAACATTCAAACTATTTATCGTGCAACAAACATGAACCCTGAGTCCCGCTTTAAGGGCATTATTTATTGTCTTCACAGCACGCTCAAATAAACCGGGAAAACAACGGAGTTTGTCATGTGAATTTTCAAGTCCATCCAGACTGATTTGTAATCGATTCAAACCTGAGTTATTGAGTTGTTCCAATTTTTCTTTTGATAATTTTATACCACTACTACCGACACCAACACTCATGCCAAGCCTTTTTGCATGTTCGATAATACGGATAAGATCTCGTCGCAAAAGTGGTTCTCCACCAGAAATTGATAAATCAATTACACCGCTTAGTGAAAGTTGATGTAACATATCCAATACTTCATCTGTTGTTAACTGATCAGCTTTTGCAATAGCAGAGTTTGAAGAGCAATGCATGCAGCGCAATGAACATGCGTCTGTCGCTATCCAAACCATATGATAGGGCATCTGAATTACTTGAGCTGTAGTTGTGGTTATTTCAAAATTAAATTTAGTCATAACAGATTTTTTTTACTAAGCCTCTTTGCAACATACTTTCAAAATAATTTAATATAGAATCATTTAGTGGATTTACTTTGGCATTGTTTTTTTCTTGTTGAAAAAAACCATGACATATGTCATCTATGCTATTAATGCCATTACATAGTTGGTAAATATAGTTCCCTAAAGGTGCTACTAAGTGCATTTCATCGGTGTGAGTGTTATAAATTAAAAATTGAGATTCTTGCTCTCTTACAATGCAATAAGGTGATTGAATTAATATTGAATCAAGGGAAAGTTTATTGATTTCTTCAGTAGAAATAGTATAATGCTGCTGCATGAAACACCTCTAATAAATTAATGATATTAATTGTTTTAACTCTTAGTTTTTACACAGGTAAGCCTTCCCCATGAAACAGGTTTGTCAGTGGAATATTATCCTTTGACTTGATCCAACAGTGAGGATCGCCAGCAAACGGATCTCCATTACTGTAGGCATAAGAAACTGCTCGACAACCACCGCAAGTTTGTAAATGTTCACATTCACCACAATTTCCAGTGATATTTTTTCTTTCTCTAAATTGAGTCAGCAAGTTAGTATGTTGCCAAATATTGTTGAATGAAAGTTGTGGATATTTTCCTATTGGGGTTGGTAAAAAAACACATGGGGTAATCGTACCATCAGGTAATATTCTAGCAAGTAATCGTCCAGCACCACATCCAATATAGTCCCTTTTCTCGTTATCTGGAACTAACATTCCAACTCTACAGTCGTGCCATATGAGTGTGATGTTTTCTTTGTAAACCTCTCGCAACTGTATCCATTGCTCTAATGTATTACGTAATTCTTCAGGTGATAGTGCTAACTTAGTAGTACCTCGTCCTGCAGGAACATATTCTGACAAATTGACAGCCTTTGCCCCTAGTTTGATAGATAACTCAATAATTTCACGACCGTCTAGCCAGTTTATTTTAGTTGGCGTAAATCCTATGACAACTCTGATATCAAGATCAGACAAAATTTTTATAGCTTTAATTGTTTTATTATACAAGCCTGGAAATTGTCTAAAATGGTCATGAATCTCACTCTTATGACTATCCAAACTTACCGTAACGCTTTTTACACCCAATTGTTTTAACTGTTGTGCGGTTTTTGTTGTAATACAAGAACCGTTAGTTCCAATATTTACGCTCATTCCGAGATTTACAGCATGGGCAACTAAAGTAGACCAGTCTTTTCTGAGCATTGGCTCACCACCTGAAAAGGCAAGAACTAATAATCCAGCATCAGCTAATTCATCAATTAAATTCAATGCTTCTTGAGTAGATAATTCGCTTTCACAATTAGCGTCAGGGCTAGAGTTGGAGTAGCAATGTAAACATTTAGCATTGCATTTATGCGTTAATTCCCATGCGACATAAAGTGGTGCATTAAATGCGGTTATAAAAGTATTATTCATCTTTCATCTCCAAAATATTGCTTATATTGTTGTAATATTCAACTTCTATGGATTCAGATAGTATTGTCCTCCACTGTTCCAGATAAACTTTCATTTCGTTATCATTTTCTACACGAAGCTGATCTTCATTGAAGATTTCCTGACTGTCATATTCAATTACTTCAATAAATTTTTCTGGGTTATTAATTTCTTGATATAATTGAACAGAAATGCCACCAGGCTTTTCATAAAATGGTTTTGCTTTTTTAAGAAACGTGAGAAATTCTGGCTGTTTAGCTAAAGGGATAAATATACGTAGATGGAGGAACCTTTTTTCTGCTACTTTATTTTTGTTGGATTCTGAATTTAACATATGTTCTCTCAATTCCAGTTTTGAGACTGTTGGTCTATCAGGTAACTTGCAAGACCAATTGACACAGAGTATCAGAGTAGATACTTATCCTATTAGAGATGAAAGCAACTCATACTGAATAACGCAACGCTTGTTTTTTTAAAATGATAAATAAGATTGTTTTTTTATCAGCTTATTTCTTTAATAAAACAAACATTCTCCTTATGTTTCATTCTAACCTTAAGTTGAAATAATAGTATCTGAATTATTCATTTCATGAACGACAATAATTAACAGATATCCCAATTTATCTCTTTGACTTAGATCAATTTTAGTTAATTATTACAAATAACAATCCTTGTTTTTTGCGAATGTTCTTTTCTCTCAATAAGAGGACCTATACAATTAATACAACAAAATCAATATACAAAATTCTTTCCTGAACACTTTTGTTTTTTTTGTGGTCACTCTACAGCCTAAGTTTTTAAGCCAACACCCTAGAGAATCATACTTTTTATCGTACCAGTTGAGGACTCTGGTTCCATGGGTTATCAGCCTTCTCAGCGTGTTGTTTCAATAGAAAGATTAAAAGAAAAGAAAGGGATAGCCAAAGCTCTAGGATAAAACTGGCAAAAAATTGGAGGCGAAATTTTTCTACATGGTAAGGGTTAACTACCGCCGAGGACACGAGTCATGAACTATTGCCTGCATGGTTACGGAGCTCTGTATTGAGCTCCGAGAGGTGGTGCAGGGATGCATTGTTTACGAAGCTAAGGATGAAAATTACTCATGAGAACCCTGTTCTTGCTGTCTGAAATGGAAAGCAATACATCCTAGATTGAATAATTATTGTAACCTTTTATCCTCTTCTTCCATAAACTTAATAAGATGTTCAACGTCTTTGTCATTTAAGCGCATGTTCGGCATTGGAATTTTATATTTATTATACAAACTCATTGCCAAGGGTTCTTTTTCTTTAAGCATTACGTCGGGCTCTTTTAGCCAACGTGTTAACCAAATACGGTCACGAATTTTAGTAACTGAATGTAGATCTGGTCCAACGCTTTCTTCGCCAAATTTATGACAAGAACTACATCGAGTACGATATAAGGTTTCACCAGGTGATACCTTGCGTAGTTCTGGAGCATTAGCATAGTTTTTGTCTAGTTTAGGTGCACTTTTCCAATTATGTAACCAATCACCCAAATGAGAAGCTAAGACGTAAGGGTTTTCAAAAGGTGAGCGTTTCATCCAACGACCTGTAGCTTGATTTCCAATCATGAGACTTAAATTATGATCATCTGGATTTTCCTGATTATTTTGTATTTCGTCGATATATAACCCTAATTTTTTTCTCAGTGTGATAATTTCTTTTTCATTGCCTGTCAGAAATGTCCAGCCAGCTCCTATTTTAAATTTCTTCATATAAGCCTTCAATACCTCGGGCTGATCCGTTTCAGGATCAATGCTAATCGAATAAAAATGGATGTCTTTACCAACACGATCACCCAGGATCTCCTGCACCCTTTTCATGCGGGCTGTTTCTAGTGGACAAGATTCAGTACAAGAAGTGAAAATAAAATTAATTGCGACTACTTTATCTTTGATAAGATCGTCAAAAAATAAACGCTTCTCGCCATCTTGAGTTATCAACTCAGTATTTGGAAAATAATTCTCACCCCAAACACTTTTGTTAGAAGTCATTTTAGGCACTGTTGTGGCGGCTCGAGTAGCGGCTGGAGCGGTGATTGCATGATCATGGGCAAAACTGGCCTTATTGAGCAAAATCAACATAAAGGAGCCAGCTAAAATTCTTAGAGCTTTTAGCATTCGATTTGAGCATTCAGAATAACTAATATACATTATTTTTCCCTTATACAACGCTTACTATTAAGCAGTTAAAAATTCTCAAAAACAATAAAATACGCTGAGTCATTCGACTCAGCGCAAAGTTTGTTCATTTATTTAAAAAAACTAAGGTAATGGAACACCTTCAACAGCAACTGATTCTAAAAACTTAGGTAAAGGAGCTGGCATACCACCCGCACCTACTGCTGGGATAATCTCAAACTTATCATCCGCAACACCATCACCGTTGGCATCAAAACCTGTGGAACCGTTAGGAATACGAAGCTGAGGATGATCAAAAGGTGCTTGATGTAAACTTACCCGTTCATCTGTCATAGCTTTCATAAAGGCGACTAATGCATCCAGTTCTCCTCCACGGTCGCTAACCCCATCAAATGCCTTGCCCTGGATATCAACTTTTAATATTTGAGGAGCAAGATTCAGGCTGTTTTCATCCGCATACAAATTCTTGAAATTAGTCATATAAGAGACCATCACTTGTTCCAGAGTCGAATGGCTTCCATTATGAAAATAAGGTGCCGTTAACTCAACATTACGAAGAGAAGGTGTTTTACATGCGCCATCAACACCAACACGTTCATTAGGTTGAACAGGGCCACCTTGCACGGCAAAATCATTATCGTCTGCTGCAGCATCCAAGAACGCACCAGCATCCACTTTAATACCAGTGGCTGCTTGACGTGAGATTGATAATGGAATACCAAAAGAATTGCCACCAACACATTTATCCATTTCAGTCTGAGTAACGCCAATATTATAATAACCACCATCATAAACTACACGTTTGCCATCAACCGCTCGCATACGCTCCATTTGTCCCTCGATAACCTCAATTTCCAGCACTGGATCAATCAGGCCACCATCAGGCGCTGGTGCACGGGCTCTGACTGACGCTCCAGTAAATTCACTATTAGAATGACAGCCCAGACAATTACCACGATCATAGCGAACGAAAACTTCAAGACCCAGCTTTTGCTGTTCGGTTAAAGCGTTATTATTACCACGTGCAAAATCATCAAAAGGTGAGTTATTAGAGACTAATGTCGCCTCATACATCTGTATAGCCAGGCCCCAGAAAAGACCAAAATTAGCTTCTAGTTGAGTAAACTCACCACTAACTTTGTTTGCATCAGGTGCAGCCCAGTACTTAGGATTAAAGGTCTGACTAATCATTTGTTGATAGGTCATATTCAAACCCAAACTGGTACCGTTCGTAGCTCTTAAGTTACCCAACACACTATCACTTGTACTGACTTGCTGAAGGCCCAAGGCTCTTCTTGGAAGCATCTTTTTGCCCAGTAACGGGAAGGTTCTACCGGCGCATGCCATCTCGAAAGTACTATTAGCAGGCCCCATTGCTTGTGAGGCAAGACTTGAGTTTTTGATTAGCATCTGTTTTTTCGCCAGTTGATTAGTCGAAGGATCGTAAATCCATATACCTTGATTTGGATTTGCAATGTTCGAGCGTTTACCCGCTGTATCTAAGCCATTGAACATGTTATTGGCGCGACCATCGTAAAAGTTACGGTGATTAAATACCGCGTTTATTACCGAAGGTGCATTACGCGCAGCGACCTTACGATGATTGAGTCCACCGAGACTAAAATCGCTTGGCAGCTGAGAGCAAAGGTCGAAGCCTGGGTTATTAGGATTATTAACAGTGCTAATCAATTGCGCATCAACAGTACCCTGGGATGAGGTCACATCATCAAAGAGCTTGCCATTAAGTCCAATCTTAGGGAAAGGATAGTCATTTTGCGTTAATTGATAGTTAATACCACCGCCGCGAGAGTTAGTTAAATCAAAAGCCAACGGATTCATTCCCGCTATCTGGTTCAGCAAACCTGGTGATAATTGATTTTTCGAACGACTATCTGCCCCCGCATTAAAATGACATGAAGCACAGGCCTGACCGTCTGAGCCAACGGCTTGATCCCAGAAGAAGGCTTTACCAAGTGCGATTGCCTTTTGCGGATCAACAATATACTCATCAAGTATATGCTTCATATCGGGAACCATATTAAGTTCGAGTGCCATTGGAGAAGCTGCGCGTAACTCTGTATCATTAAAGACACGATCAATCACCCCGTCTCCATCGACATCACCACCATTTGCTGGTTGATTGGGGATCTCGACTCCATTTGCAGCAGCATCCAGATCACCAGTCCTGAAAGTCGCAAGCGCGTGTGAATCAACATAAGTCACCCCATCCCAAGTTGGCATAGGGGTTGGTAATAATAAGGTTTGCCCCGGATTTTCAATATCCCATCTCATGAGCATGGCCGTATCTTCATGCTGGGTATTATGGCAATGTTCTACATAGGTGCCAGCAAATTCTCTAAAACGAAATGCTATGTCCATTTTACGACTACTATCAACTTCTGGCCCAATGCGATAAACGTCTTTACGTGCACCAACTTCCCAATCTGGAGGCATCATTCCATCACGACTGATAATCTGACCTTCCTCAAAATGTACATGGATCGGATGTGACCAACCACCGCCAGTACTGATGTGCCAAATCTCAGCGCCACCATTTTTTTGTGGTGCCAATGAGAGACGTCTCGGATCCATCGTGTAACCTGTACCACCGTCGGTTTTAATTGTCCAGGGTGCCACATCGGTACCATTTGACATTCCGAAATGAATCGTACGATTAGTAGCATTTTCCAGCTC